>DATJLY010000094.1:0-2197 GCA_035509095.1 Allostellaceae bacterium
GACGACCAGCCCCGCCCCGAGATTAGCCGCCAGGCGGCGGAACGGGGCGTCGGTAATGCCCGACATGGGCGCAAGAAGAACCCGGTTGGCGAGCTGAATATCGCCTATCTTCAGGGAGTTAACACAGGGAGCGTCCGGGCCGTTCACGGATGTCTCGTCTTTCGGAAAGCAGCCGCATCATCGCGACCACCAAACGTTGCCATTTTGCGCACAATTCTTGTGCAGTCAAGTTGCATGCCTACACATTAGACAATTCTTGCAATGATGCAAGTGCAGTGCAGCAATGCCGGCCCCGCTCTTTACTGCTCGTACCGAGCTATTCCCTCTCCTTTTCGTTCCGCGCGTGATAAGGGGCAACCGGCCTGATCAGAGATCGGGCAATCCATCTCATTGATCGCAATCAACGTATTTGAATCGCATGGCAAAAACTGAACGGACTGCCGCCATCCTCGTCGCAGCTGGGCGCGGGCTTCGCGCGGGAGGTGGCGGGCCGAAACAATATCGCGTCATCGGCGGACAGACCGTGATCTTCCGTGCCATGCAGCCGTTCTGCACCCATCCACAGGTTTCGGTCGTGCAGCCCGTGCTCCATCCCGAAGACGCGCCGATGTTCAACGCGGCCTGCGCCGGGCTGCGGCATCAGCCGCCCGCGAATGGCGGTGCGACACGGCAGGCTTCGGTCCATGCCGGCCTCGAGGCACTGGTCAGCGAGAAGCCGGACATCGTCCTGATCCATGATGCCGCGCGGCCTTTCGTCACCGAGGGACTGATCTCGCGCGCGATCGATGCGGCAAGCCGAACGGGTGCGGCGATCCCGACCGTTGCTGTCGCCGACACCATCAAGCTCGTCAATCAGGATGGCGTCGTCGTCGATACGCCGGAGCGCGCGCGTCTGCGAATCGCGCAGACGCCGCAGACCTTCCGCTACGACGTCATTCTGGAGGCTCATCGCCGCGCGGCGCGCGAAGGCAGGTCGGATTTCACAGATGATGCGGCGCTCGCCGAATGGGCGGGATTGACGGTTGCGACCTTTGAAGGCGATGCTCTCAACATGAAGCTCACGACTCCCGAAGATTTTGTCCGCGAGGAAGCACGCCTCGCGAGCCTGCTCGGCGATATCAGGACCGGCACCGGCTATGATGTGCACGCCTTCGGCGAAGGCGATCACCTCATGATCTGCGGCGTCCGCGTGCCGCACAACAAGGGGTTCCTGGCCCATTCCGACGGCGACGTCGGTTTGCATGCGCTGGTCGATGCGATCCTCGGCGCGCTCGCCGACGGCGACATCGGCTCTCATTTCCCGCCGAGCGACGCCAGGTGGAAGGGCGCCTCCTCCGACCAGTTCCTGAAATATGCCATCGAGCGTGTCACCGCGCGCGGCGGCCGCATCGCCAATCTCGAGGTGACCATGATCTGCGAGCGGCCGAAGATCGGTCCGCTGCGCGACACCATGCGGGCGCGGATCGCCGAGATATCCGGCGTCGACATCTCGCGCGTTGCCGTGAAGGCGACGACCTCCGAGCGGCTCGGCTTCACCGGGCGCGAGGAAGGCATCGCCGCCACCGCTGCCGCCACCATCCGCCTCCCTTGGACCAATCAAGGCTGGAGTGTCTGAACCATGAGCGGCAGCGACGCCCGCGCTTTGGCCCGATCGCTGCTCGACCTGTGCCGGATGCGCAAGCTGACCATTGCGACCGCGGAGTCCTGCACCGGCGGCCTGGTTGCGGGCGCTCTGACGGATATCCCCGGTTCCTCGGACGTCATCGACCGCGGCTTTGTCACCTATTCCAATGAAGCCAAACGCGCGATGCTCGGTGTCGAAGCCTCGACGCTCGTCACCTTCGGCGCCGTGAGCAAGGAGACCGCCACGCAAATGGCCGTCGGTGCGCTCGAACGCGCCGATGTCGACCTCGCCGTCGCCATCACCGGCATCGCCGGTCCCGGCGGCGCGGTCCCGGGCAAGCCGGTCGGCCTCGTCCATTTTGCGGTCGCTGCCCGCGACGGCCGCATCGCCCATCGCGAGCATCGCTTCGGCGCCATCGGCCGCACCGCCGTGCGCCAGCGCAGCGTTGTCGAGGCGCTGCGCATGCTGATGGAGCTCGCGCGTGGGCCGCAAGCCAACGTCAAGCCGCGACGCGCAGCTGCGAGCCGGCTGCGGCCCAGGGTGGCGCGGACGCCACGCGGGCATGCAGCCAAG
>DATJLY010000095.1:0-20403 GCA_035509095.1 Allostellaceae bacterium
GCGCGTCAGCACGGGCCAGGAAGATCAGGATCTCGGCTCCCGCTCGGACGGCAGGACCACCCGCAAATGCAGTTCGCGCAGCCGCTCGGGCGGGACCGGCGCCGGCGCCTGCATCAGCAGATCCTGCGCCTGTTGATTCATGGGGAAAGCCACCACTTCGCGGATGTTCGGCGTGTCGGCGAGAAGCATCACGATGCGGTCGATGCCGGGCGCCGAGCCGCCATGCGGCGGCGCGCCATAGCGAAAGGCGTTGAGCATGCCGGCAAAGCGCGCCTCGACATCGGCCGCCTTGTAGCCCGCGATCTCGAACGCCTTGATCATGATGTCGGGCCGGTGGTTGCGGATGGCGCCCGAGCTGAGCTCGACGCCGTTGCAGACGATGTCGTACTGAAACGCCTTGATGGTCAGCGGGTCCTGGCTCGTCAGCGCCTCGAGCCCGCCTTGCGGCATCGAGAACGGGTTGTGCGAGAATTCGATCAGGCCGGTCTCCTCGTTGCGCTCGTACATCGGGAAATCGGTGACCCAGCAGAACCGGAACACGCCCTCCGTCACGAGGTTCAGCTCGCGTCCGATCTTTTGCCGCGCCGCTCCCGCGAATTGCAGGAAGACGCGCGGCACGCCGCAGACGAAGAACGCCGCGTCGCCATCCTTGAGCGCGAGGTCGTCGCGGATGCCGGCGGTGCGCTCGGGCCCGATATTGTTGGCGACCGGCCCGGCGCCCTGGCCGTCGCGGAACATGATGTAACCCATGCCGGGCTGCCCCTCGCCCTGGGCCCAGGAATTCATGCGGTCGCAAAAAGCGCGGTTGCCGCCGCCCGGTCCCGGGATCGCCCACACGCGCACCGCCGGGTCCGATGCGATCTGGCCGGCGAACACCTTGAAGCCCGAGCCCGCGAACCGCTCGGTCACGTCCGCCATGCGGAGCGGGTTGCGCAGATCGGGCTTGTCGGTGCCATAGCGCGCGATCGCCTCGGCATAGGGGATGCGCGGGAAAGGCGGCTTCGTCACGTCGCGGCCCGTGCCGAACTCCTCGAACACGCCCGCCATCACCGGCTCGATCGCGGCGAACACGTCGTCTTGCGTCACGAATGACATTTCGAGATCGAGCTGATAGAACTCGCCGGGTGAGCGGTCGGCGCGGCTCGCTTCGTCGCGAAAGCACGGCGCGATCTGGAAATAGCGGTCGAAGCCCGCCACCATCAGAAGCTGCTTGAATTGCTGTGGCGCCTGGGGCAGCGCATAGAACTGCCCCGGGTGAATGCGGCTCGGCACCAGATAGTCGCGCGCCCCTTCGGGCGACGAGGCGGTGAGGATCGGCGTCTGGAATTCGGTGAAGCCCTGATCGAGCATGCGCCGGCGGATCGACGAAATCACTTTCGAGCGCAACACGATGTTGGCATGGACATGCTCGCGCCGAAGATCGAGGAAGCGGTATTTGAGCCGCGTCTCTTCGGGATATTCGGCTTCCATGTTGACGGGGAAAGGCAGCGGCTCGGCCTCCGAGATCACATCCATGGCCGCGATCTGCAGCTCGACCTCGCCGGTCGCGAGCTTCGGGTTGACCGTGTCGGCCGAGCGCTCCACCACTTTGCCGGTCACCGTGATGACGCTTTCAAGCTTCAAGGCGTCGGCCGCGGCGAACAGCGCGCTCGCGATATCGATTACGCATTGCGTGACGCCGTAATGGTCGCGCAGATCGATGAACAAGAGCTGCCCGTGATCGCGCTTGCGGTGGACCCAGCCCGAAAGCCGCGCGGTCACGCCCGCGTCGGCGAGCCGCAGCGCGCCGCACGTATGGGTTCGGTACTCGTGCATGGGGCGGCTGATTCGCGAACCCGCGCGCATTTGTCAAGCGCGGGCGGGCACCGGCCTTACCATTTGAGGCGCTGCAGCGCCGCCTCCGCCGCCACGCGGTAGATCGGATCGGGGCGCAGCCTGTCCTCGCGCAGCAGCGTCTCGGTCAGCTTGATCGCGTGATCGTCGCCGTTCTCGACCGCGCGGCGGGCGAGATCTTGCGGCGTCGATGCCGATGCGGCGGTCTCGGGCGGCGGCGCGGCAAGCGGCCGCACGACCCGCGCGGCGATCGACGCGCTCACGCGCCAAAGATGGGCATAGACGGCGCCCCGCTCTTCCGCCTGCGTGTAGGGCAGCAGGTCCCGCATCGACACGGGCGCGGTGATGCAGTGGATGAGCTGGATCATCGGCACGATCTTCAGCTCGGCATGCGCCACCAGGATGCGGGCGAAGCACGCGCCGTGCCGGCTGATCGCGGTGTCGATGTCGGATTCCTCGGCCAAGCCGTCGATGGCGGCGAGATCGCCGCGCAAGTCGGGCGCTCCTGTCGTCTGCACGAACGTCGCGGCCCAATAGGCAAGGCCACGCGCAAGCTCGTCGCGCTCGAGCGCCGACGGGGCCGCGCCTTCGGGAAACGCGCGGACCGCATGCGCGGTCCGGATCAGCCCGTGAGTGAGACCGCCGGCATAGCCCGGGATCAGGATCGGCAGCCACGATCCCAGAACCTCCTGCCACGGCCGTTCCGCCAGCGCGCGGCGGAAGAAACCGAGCCAATCCGTGACGCGCTTCGTCGCGCCAAGCGCGTCCCGCCAGGCGCCTTCGTCGCCGCCCTCGATCGGCGCCGAGGCCGGCGGCGCCGGGATGTGGCGCCGGTTCTTCTCCGCGCCCTCGACCCACGGCAGCACCTCGTCATGGAAGCCCAAGGTGCTGATCGTCTCGGCGACCATGGTGCCGTGCTCGGCAAAGCCCGGCTCCATCGTGAAGCCGACGCCGGAAAGGCGCTCGAGCGCGCCATTGATCGCGTTCTGCCGCGTCAAGCCCATGGCGACCTCCTCCTTGATATTTGAACAGAGTTACTCTATTCAATAGATATGATGGAGTCAATTGCCAAACCCGATGTCCGCCGCTATGTCTCGCCCCGCCGCCGGCAGCAGGCGGACGAGACCCGCCGCCGCATCACCGCTGCGGCGCGGCGCCTGTTGGGGCGGAACGGCTATGACGCGACGACGATCGCCGAGATTGCCGGCGAAGCGGGTGTCGCGACCCAGACCGTCTATGCCGCGTTCGGCTCGAAGCAGGGGATTCTGAAGGCGCTCATCGACCGGGCGATCTTTGGCCTCGCTTATGACCGGCTGGTCGCTGAGGCGCTGGCCGAGGAGCGGCCGGCCGATCGCCTCCGCGGCGCGGCCAGGATCGCCTGCGAGATCTACCGCTCCGAGCGCGCCGAGCTCGAGTTCCTGCGCGGCGCCGGCGTGGTGGCGCCGGAAATCAGCGCGATCGATCAGGACCGCGAGCGTCAGCGCTTTGAGACGCTCGCGGCGATGATCGACCTGCTCGACGCGGCGCGCGCGCTTGCCCCCGGCCTTGCGCGCGCCAAGGCCCACGACGTCCTTTTTGCGCTCACCGCCCGCGATCTCTACCGCACCCTGGTCGTGGATCGGCACTGGACGCCGGAGCGCTATCAGGACTGGCTTGGCGACGTGCTGGTGACAGAGTTGCTTGGTCCCAACGGCATCTAAGGCGTCCAGCCACGCTCTTTCATGCATTGGGAGAACAGGACCGAGCGGATGGCCCCGTTGCGGTCGGTAAGGCCCGAGCCCGAAAACGGGCTGCTCGACGGCACGCAGCCGCGATTGGTGCAGGAATATCCCGGCGCGTTCGCCCCCGGACCCGCGTCGGCCAGCGAGCTCATGTCGAGCGGCGCCTGGTAGAGCGCCCGCTGATTGCAGAGCGATTCGTCGGCCGCAAGCTGGTCCGGCGTGGCACCGGGCTTGGTCCAGGTGCTGCACCCCGCCAGCAGGAAAACCGCGAAAACCAGGACTCTTGGCATTTTCGGGGCCCTACGGTTATGTGCTACAGCCCCCCACGCAACGAGTGTATAGCACGCGGACATGACCCCCCAACCTTCCCCGCCGACCCTGATCGACACGAGCGCCGAGCTCGCCCAGTTCTGCCGCCGGCAGGAAGAGGCGCCCTTCGTCACGATCGACACCGAGTTCATGCGCGACCGCACCTATTGGCCGGTCCTGTGCCTCGTGCAGATCGCAGGGCCGGACGAGGCGGCAGCGCTCGACCCGCTCGCCAACGGCATCGATCTCGAGCCGCTTTTGGCGCTGATGCGCAACGAGGGCGTGCTGAAGGTGTTTCACGCGGCGCGGCAGGATATCGAGATTTTCTTTCATCTGATGCGGGCGGTGCCGGCGCCCGTCTTCGACACCCAGGTAGCGGCGATGGTGTGCGGCTTTGGCGATTCCGTCAGCTATGAGACCTTGGCGAGCCGCCTCGCCGGTGCGCAGATCGACAAATCCTCGCGCTTCACCGACTGGTCGCGCCGGCCCCTGACCGAGCGGCAGCTGCGATACGCGCTCGACGACGTCGTGCCGCTGCGCCGGGTCTACCAGAAGCTCGTGCAGCGCCTCGATTCATCCGGCCGCGAATCGTGGCTCGAGGAGGAGATGGCCGAGCTGACCGATCCCGCAACCTACCGGCTCGATCCCGCGGGGGCCTGGCGCCGGCTCAAGGTGCGCAGCAACAACCGCCGCCTTTTGGCTCTGGCGCGCGAGCTCGCAACGTGGCGCGAAGAGACGGCGCAGCGGCGCGACCTGCCGCGCGCGCGCGTCCTGAAGGACGAGCAGCTTCTCGAGATCGCCGCGCACGCGCCCAAGAGCGTCGACGATCTTGCCCTCGCGCGCGGGCTTGGCCGCGGCTTTGCCGAAGGGCGGTTCGGCACCGAGATCCTCGACGTGGTGGCGCGCACCTTGGCGATGCCGGCCGGCGACTATCCGCTTCCGACCCCCCGGAACGAAGCGCCCCCGGGACTGGGTCCGCTTGTCGATCTATTGCGCGTGCTCTTGAAGATGCGGTGCGAGGAAAACGACGTCGCGCAAAAGCTCGTCGCCGACGCGGACGACCTCGAGCGCATCGCCGCCGACGACCACGCCGATGTGCGCGCCTTGAGCGGCTGGCGCGCCGAGCTTTTCGGCCGCGATGCGCTCGACCTGAAGCACGGCCGGCTCGCGCTTACCGCCGCCGGCAAGCGCATCAAGCTGGTGCGCCTCGCCGAGGCGGACGCTGCGCAATAAGAACAGGCGCGATCCTTCGCCTATCGTCTCCGCGTCACACGGCGACGGTAGAGGCCAAGCGCCGCGAGGCCGGCGCCGAGCAGAGCGAGCGATGACGGTTCGGGTACGGAGGTGGGCAGGCCCGGGGTCATCACCGAATCAGAACATGTGATCGTTGCGCCGGTTCCTGTTTGGGTACAGGTTTCGGAGATCGAGGCCGTTTGGCCGAGGAAGCCAAAGCCGCTGGTATCGCCGGTCACCGACCCATTGAATTGTTCGGAGATGCTGCCGTTCGAGGAAGCGCCGGTCGGGACCAACACCGCCGACGAGATTTCCGAGAACGTCAAGACCAGGTCACCGGCCGTTATCGTGAAGTCATCGGCACCGGTCACGGTGCTGAGGGTGAGCGTGCTGAAAGACACCGCTTCACCCGTGGTGATCCCCGCTTCTGTGCCGGTGGTTGGCGTGGCGATGCCGCTGACCACCTCGTCGCTCGGGATGGTCTTGCTTGTCGTGGTCGCTTCGATATTGCCCGTGTTCACGGTGTAGGTGCCGATCCCCGAGATCCCGAACGACAGCAACGGGTCCAACGGGTCGGCGAAAGCTGCACCCGAAACAGCAATGGTGGCGGAGACCACGGCAGATAGGAGGATCACCCTCGTCATTTTTGACTCCCCATCAATGAGTGGCTAGATCCGCCAGTCTTCACCCCATAAGTATCTAGCGAGTCCAACCTAACTAACAACAAATTAATATGCAATTTGTGAGCCATATTCAGACTCTTAACAGAGTCAAACACTTGTTAGCACGCCGCTATCTGCCTGTAAGATTCTCTGACGACTCAATAACTGGACGATTGTGCCGATGAATGTGCAAGGAAACCGACTTATTATTTACTATCTATTTACAAGATGGACATGTATCCTTACCGGCCGGACATCATTCGATGCGCCCTGGCGCTAGCACGTGAATGGAATGCAATGTTCTGGAGCGGCGTTTGCTACGCGCGGCGGCGCCCCAATGGCGCCTGTAAAATTTCCCGACAGGCGCGCCGGCCGCGCGCGGGGAGCAAAGGTCGGCGGCGCGAGGTGGGTCGGATTGACCGGATGTTTTGGGCGGAGAGGACCGAGATGCCGGCAGTCTAAACGCCGCGCACCTCGGTGCGACGCGCCATGGCCCGGCCCAAGGCCTCGAGGCGGCGCTCCACGGCCTCGCCATAGCGGCCGGCGCTCGCTTGGGTGAAGGAAAGCGTCAACGCGCCGTCGCTCAAGCTCAGCATGACGCCGCTAAGGAGCGAGGGGACGCCGCCCGAGATCGTGTATCCCAGACGGAACGCAAGCCCGGCGATGCGCGCCGTTGCCAACCCTTCCTCGTCGAGAAGCTCGAGCGGTGCCGCCAGCTCGACCCCGCCCCGGCCGCCATAGCGCGCATGGAGCGCCAGCGCGAGAAAGGCGCGCTCCACATGGCTGATCCCGTAGAGCGGCATATAGAGCGCGTGGCGCGTCGCCTGCTCGGCGCGATAGTCGGGATGCTCGGACCAGGCAATGTCGGACAACAGCGCCGCGGCGCGACGCAAACGCTGCCGCGGCGCCGGCTCTTTCGGGAAAAGCGGCGCCGTCCACGCGTGAAGCGCGTCGCCCATGATGGCGAGGCGCGGATTGCGCTCCGATTCTTCCGTGCAAGCAGCGATCAGCGGATCGACGCGCTGTTCGCTGGCGCCCAAGAGGCTGTAGAGATGGCCTTCGCGCAACCCGCCCGCCGAGAACACGAGCGCCTTGGGCTCGAGCCGGCGCAGCAGCCGCAGCAGGATGCGGGCCGCCAACGGCACCACCTCGAGCCGCTTCTTCGAAATGGTGCTGATCCGCTCGAGCGATCGGCGGGACTGGCGTGCGACCAGGTCCAGATATTTCTCGGCCTCGATGCGCGGCAGGGTATAGGCCTGAACGATGTGGAGCGGATATTGCGACTGCTCCATGTGGAGCCGGGCGAGCGCGCGCCAGGCGCCGCCCACCGCGTAAAAGCTCTGGTCCGGCACGCGGGCGAGGAAGGGTACGCTCGCCAGCCCTTTGTCGATCGCGTCCTTGAGACGGCGCTCGTCATCGGCAATCGCTTGCAGACGCAAAGGCCCGATCGGCAGGGTCGCGGCGGCGCCGGCGCGGCCCTTCGCCAGCGGCACGAGCTCGACGCTGCCGCCGCCCAGATCGCCCGCGATGCCGGTCGCCTCGGGAATGCCGGAGAGCACGCCCATCGCCGACAGCTTCCCCTCTTCGGCGCCTGTGAGCACGCGCACGCGCACGCCAAAGCGGCGCTCGATCTCGGCGGCAAATTCCGGCCCGTCGGCGGCGTCCCGCACCGCCGCGGTCGCGAGCACGTCGAGGCGCGCGACGCCGATCGAGCGGGCAAGCGCGATGAAACGCTGCAGATTGACGCGGGCGAGCTCGACCCCTTCGGCGTTGAGGCGCCCCGTGTCGCTCAAGCCGCGGCCGAGCCCGCACAGCACCTTCTCGTTGAGCAACATGCGCGCGGCGCGGCGCACACCGTCATAGACGACGAGGCGAAGGCTGTTCGAGCCGATATCGATGACCGCGACGCAGGTGCGGCGCGCGGACTCCGGGCGCAGCGCCTCGACGCGGCTTTCCGGGCTCAGGACTCGGCCCTTTCAGCGATGAGGCGCGGGGCCCGCCGCGTGCGGTGAAGCGCGCTGCCGCGGCCCGAAAGGCTGGGGTTGGTCATGAAATAGGTATGCGCGCTGAACCCGTCGGAGAAGGGGCTGACGCGATGATAGACGCCGTCGGCGTCGAGCCGCCAGCTTTGCGCCTCGTCGGCAAGCGTGTGGACCATGATCTCGTCGAGCACCTGGCTGTGCACCGTTGCGTTCTCGATCGGCACCAGCGTCTCGACCCGCCAGTCGAAGTTTCGCGTCATCCAGTCGGCCGACGAGATGAAGACGAGAGCCTGCGGCGAGGGAAGCTTGCAGCCATTGCCGAAACAGACGATGCGGCCATGCTCGAGGAAGCGGCCGATCAGCGACTTCACCCGGATATTCTCGCTGAGCCCCGGGACCCCCGGCCGCAAACAGCAGATGCCGCGCACCACCAGCTCGATATGGACCCCGGCCCGCGAGGCATGATAGAGCGCGTCGATCATCGCGGGATCGACGAGCGCGTTCATCTTGGCCCAGATATGGGCTGGCCGGCCGGCACGCGCGTGCTCGATCTCGGCGTCGATGAGCGTCATGAGGCGCTGGCGCAGCGTGACCGGCGCCACCGCGATCTTCTCGAGCGCCGCCGGCGTCGCGTATCCGGTCATGTAGTTGAAAAGCCGCGCCGCGTCGTTGCACAGCGCGGGATCGCCGGTGAAGAACGATAGGTCGGTATAGACCTTCGCCGTGTTGGGGTGATAGTTGCCGGTGCCGTAATGCACGTAGGAGCGGATCGATCCCGCCTCGCGCCGCACGATCAGCGACACTTTGGCGTGCGTCTTCAGATGCACGAACCCGTAGACGACCTGCACGCCCGCGCGCTCGAGATCGCGGGCCCAGCGGATGTTCGCCTCTTCGTCGAAGCGGGCCTTGAGCTCGACGAGCGCCGTCACCGACTTCCCGGCCTCGGCCGCATCGATCAGCGCGCGCACGATCGGGCTGTCGTCGCTGGTGCGGTAAAGCGTCTGCTTCACCGCGACGACCGAAGGGTCGCGCGCGGCCTGGCGCAGGAACTGCACCACCACGTCGAAGCTCTCGTAAGGGTGATGGACGATGATGTCCTTCTGCCGGATCGCGGCAAAGCAGTCGCCGCCGAAATCGCGGATGCGCTCGGGGAAGCGCGCGTTGTAGGGCGTGAAGACGAGGTCGCGCCGATCATCGACAATGAGCTGCCGCGTGTCGGCGAGCCCCAGAAGCCCGTCGAGCGCGATCACGTCGGCGGGCGAGACGTCAAGCCGCTCGGTCAGGAAGAGCCGCAGGTCCTCGGGCATGCCCTCATCGACGAGGAGGCGGATCACATGGCCGCGCCGGCGCCGCTTCAGCGCGGACTCATAGACCCGCACCAGATCCTCGGCTTCTTCCTCGAGCTCGACCTCGCTGTCGCGCAGGATGCGGAACATGCCGCTTCCCGCGATGACGAAGCCCGGGAAAAGATGATCGAGATGAAGCGTGATGAGCTGCTCGAGCGGCAGGAACCGTGCCGGCCTGCCTTGCAGGCGGATGAAGCGCGGGATGGTACCGGGGATGAGCAGCAGCGCGTCCTTGCGCTCGCCGTCGTTCTTGCGCTCGAGCTGAAGCGCCAGCCCCAGGCCTAGATTGCCGACGAACGGGAACGGATGCGCCGGATCGATGGCGAGCGGGGTCAGGACCGGAAACACCTCGCTCATGAAGCGCTGCGACAGGAACGCCTCTTCCTCGGGCAGAAGGTCGGCCGGTCCCACCACCGCGACGCCGACTTCGGCCAGATCGCGGCGCAGCGTACGCCAGGTTTCCTGCTGGTCGCGCATCAGCCGCCCGGCGCGCTCGCTGATCGCGTCGAGCTGCTGCGCCGGCGTCAGCCCGTCTTGCGACGGGGCCGAGATGCCCGCCAGAACCTGGCCCTTGAGCCCGGCGACTCGGACCATGTAGAACTCGTCGAGATTGTTGTCCGAGATCGACAGGAAGCGCAGCCGCTCGAGCAGCGGGTGATGCGGGTTGTCCGCCTCGGCAAGGACCCGCTCATTGAAGGCGAGCCAACTCAGTTCGCGGTTGATGAAGCGGTCAGGCGCCTGCTCGCTTGGCGGCGCATCCGCGGCGCGTTGGGCTTCGGCCATCGGGCAGTCTCCATTCCCCGACCAGGGACGGTCAGTCTATAACACCCACATGAAAATATCATTTCGCCCGGAAGTTGTACGGTGAGACGGCTGTGGCTCCTGCGCCACGCCAAGGCGGCGCCGAGCGAGTCGGGCGAGGATCGCGGCCGGCCGCTTACCGGCAAAGGCGAGCGCTCGATGCGGGAGATCGGCGCCTGGGCCGCGGAACGGCACTTGGCGCCCGACCTGGTCCTTTGCTCGACCTCGGTGCGGACCCGGCAGAGCGCGGCCATCCTCCTGCCCTATCTCGAAGGCAAGCCCGAGCTGGCGTTCGAGGACGGGCTTTACCTTGCCGACATACCGGCGCTCCTCGAACGGCTCCGGCAGGTCGATGACGCGTGCCAAGGGGTGATGGTGGTCGGCCACAATCCGGGCCTCCACGCGCTTGCCATGATGCTGCTCAAGTCGGGCGCCGGGGCGCTTGCGCGCAAGCTCGCCGCCGGCATGCCCACCGGCACGCTCGCCGGCTTCTCGCTCGACGTGCCCTGGATCGGGCTCGGCCGTGGCGCCGGCAAGCTCGAGGCGCTGGTGACGCCCAAGGATCTGCAGGACGATTAGCCGAAGGCGGCGCTCAAGCCAGGTTGAACACGGCGAGCGAGTTGTCGCGCACGAGCTTGCGCCGGTCGGCGGCGCTGACGCCGTCGGTCGCCTTGGCCACGAACTCCTGCGACCGGGGCCAGGTCGAGGCGAAATGCGGATAGTCCGACGCCCACATCAGGTTCTCGACGCCGATCTCGTTGCGCATCGGCACCGCCTCCGGCTCGTCGATGAAGCCCACGAACACTTGCCGCCGGAAATACTCGCTGGGCTTTAGCGACAATTTCGTCGGCCAGGTCTCGACCTGGAGCGAGCGCGTCCCGGCCCTTGCGGCGCGGTCCATGCGCGCGAGGAACGGCGGGAACCAGTCGATCCCGTTCTCGGCGCTGACGAGCTTCAGGCGCGGAAACCGCTCGAGCACGCCCGAGCCGATCATGTGCGCGAGCGTGCGCTCCGCTTCGTGGTGGAGCAGCACGCCGAAGAGTGTCATGGCCGGGTCCCAATAGGCGATCGAGAGCCGGCTTTCGCCCGCCCCGGTGATGGCGTGGAGCACCACCGGCAGGCCCATCTCCTGCGCCGCGGCCCAGATCGGATCGTAAAGCCGCAGGCTGTAGGGGCGGTCGGGCGGCGGCGACAGCGCGATCATGATGCCCTTGTGGCCCAGCTTCGCCGCGCGCTCGATCTCGCGCACCGCCTCGGCCGGATCCTCGATCGAGATGAGCGCGAGACCCACGAGGCGCCGCCGGTCATGGCTGACATAGTCGCCGAGCCAGTCGTTGTAGGCGCGGAACACCGCGCGCTGCAGGTCGGCATCCTTGAGCCAGAACAGGCGGAATCCCAAGGTCGGATGCAGCACCTCGCCATCGACGCCGTCGAGATCCTGATCCTTGAGCCGCGCCGCGGGGTCCCAGCCGCCGGGAAGCGCGTCCGCATATTTGGCCGCGCGGATCTGCTCGCCCGCCTTGTCGCCATGTTTGCCGCCCGCCGCCGAGGCGAGCCCCACCGAGACGGGATGCGGCGGAAACCCCTCATAGATGAGAAAATCCTGCAGCCGCCCATCCTTCTGGCGCGTGTCGACAAAGGGCGCGCGATAGGAATAGCGCTTGTCGATCCGCTTCTGCCAAAGGTCAGGCGGCTCGCTAACATGGGAATCGCCCGAAAACAATTTGTAGTCGGTCATGGGCACCCCTCGCCTCAAGGAACGATGGCGAGCGTGCGACTGACGCGCCGTGGAGTCAACGCGGGAGGTTCCCGGCACCGCGCGGCCGTCGAGGCAATCGCCTTGACATATTGACGCAAAGTGAATATGTCGTGACATATGGCTGAACGGACCACGGTGCGTCTCCCGGCGGAACTTCTGAGCCGCGCAAAGCGCAAGGCGGCTGCGGAGGGACGGACGCTCACCTCGCTGATCGCGGATGGGCTGCGCCAGATCGTCGCCGGACAAACGATGCAAGTGAAGAACCGCGTCATGCCGCGCGTAAGCAAGGCAAGGCCCGGCTTGATGCCAGGGATCGATCTTGAGGACCTGTCCACTCTTCAGGATCGTGAAGACCGCGACTACGTCCGACGTATGGGCAGTGCTCGGTGATCCTCCCGGATGTGAACGTCCTCATCTATTCGTTTCGCAGGGAAGGTCCCCATCACGAGACGTGCCGCCGATGGCTCGCGGGAATCGTTGCCGGCGACGAGCGATTTGGTGTTTCGCCCATGGCCTTGTCCGCCGTGGTGCGGATCACGACAAATCCTCAAGCGTTCCGGATGCCGAGTGCGACCGAGGAGGCGTTCGGGTTCTGCAACGACATTCTCCGACTTCCCCATTGTGAGATCGTCGAACCCGGCGAACGGCACTGGGACATCTTCCGCAGACTTTGCGTCGAGACAAAGACGCGCGGGCCACGCGTCACCGACGCATGGTTCGCCGCTCTGGCGATCGAATCGGGGTGCGAATGGATCACACTCGACCGCGATTTCGCCCGGTTTCCGGGCCTCAAATGGCGCGTGCCGAACCATTAGCAGAGACGGTACTCCCGTGATCGCGGCCAGCATCGCATCGACTCGCGGTGCGCCCGTCGATTAGGCTCTTGCGAATGAGCGGCATGGGAGGCGCCCGATGAACGCAGAAGACTATGTCGACCGCGCGCGCGGCCTGGCGCCGCTTTTGGAAAAATCGGCGCCGCAGATGGAGCGCTAGCGGCAGCTCACGGGCGAGGTGGTGGCGGCGCTGCACGATGCGGAGCTTTATAGCCTTCAAGTGCCGCGCTCGTTCGGGGGCGCGGAATTGCCGCCCGCCGATTTCGTGCGTGTCATCGAGGAGATTGCGAAGGCCGATGCCAGCACGGCCTGGTGCCTTGCGCAAGCGGGCGGCTGCGCCACGGCGGCGGCCTATCTCGATCCCGCCGTCGCGCGCGCGATTTTCGGTCCGCGCGACGCGGTGGTGGCCTGGGGTCCGCCCAACCGGACCGGCCGCGCGGTGCCGGTCGATGGCGGCTATATCCTCAACGGCCGCTGGGAATTCGCGAGCGGCAGCCGCCAGGCGACCTGGCTCGGCGCGCACGCGGCCCGCGTCAATCCCGACGGCAAGACCACGCCCGGCACACCGCAGCGTCTGACCGAGCCGACCTTCCTCTTTCCGCGCGCGAGCGCCGAGATCATCGACACGTGGCGTGTCATCGGCCTCAAAGCGACCGGCAGCGACACCTATGCGGCAAAGGACTTGTTCGTGCCGGCGACCCACATGCTGCAACGCGACGATCCCGCGACGCGACGCGAAAGCGGGCCGCTATACCGCTTCACCAATTTCCAGCTTTACGCAGCGGCGTTCGCCGGCGTGGCGCTCGGCATCGCGCGCGCGGTGCAGGACGAATTCCTGGCGCTGGCGCGCGAGAAGACGCCCTTCATGTCTCATTCGAGCCTGCGCGACAACGCCTCGATCCAAAGCCAGGCGGCATTGACGGAGGTGCAGCTTCGCCAGGCGCGGCTTTTCCTCCTCGACACGCTCGGCGCGGCTTATGACGAAGCCGAACGGCGCGGCGAGATCAGCCTCGACCGGCGGCTCGCGCTGCGCATGGGCGCCACCGCCGCGATCCATCAGGCAAGGGACGTGGTCGATGCCTGCTATCTCGCGGCGGGCGCCACGGCGATCTTCGAGGACAACCGGTTCGAGCGCCGCTTCCGCGACATCCACGCCGTCTCCCAGCAGGCCCAGGCCCGCACCCTTCAGCTCGAGGCGGCAGGGCGGATTCTGCTTGGGTTCGAGGGGATGAGCTACGCGATTTAGGACCCGCCGCGGCGTTCAGGTGGTCTTGCGGCGATACCGGCGATAGACGCCAAACCCCAGTAGGGCGGAACCGAGGAGCATCAGCGAGGCGGGTTCCGGTACCGCGGCGGCGGTGACGGCGGGCGTGTAGTCGTAGGTGACCGTGCCCGAGAGCGCGCCATCGGTCGAAAAGGTGCTGTCATTGTCGGCATAGATGTCCAATTCCGGGATGACATTTCCGCTCCCGGTAAAGGCCGCGAGAGCGGTCGCACCGGTCAGGTCCGTGTCGGCGATATCGATGACAATGGGTCCCGGCGTGAAATTTTCTCCCGCGAGCTCGTCGCCCGACACAAACGGATTGAAATCCCACGACGGATCGCCTGTCAGCGTGCCCGACCCGCTGAGCGTGAACGAGACATCGTTCAGCGTGCCGATCGTCGGATCGAACAGCGCGAAAGCGGTGCCCGCGAGAAAATTGTCGGACATGCCCGTAAGGCTCGCGGCGGGACTGACGGTCAGCGAAAACGTTTCATTGATCGTGTCGGCCTTCGCGGTCTGCGTGGCGATGACGCCAGCGGCCAGGATCACACTTGTGGCGACTGCGCCCAGCAAACTCCGACCCATCAGATGACCCCCGGTTATCGTTGCACCATTCGGTCGATTTACGCAAAGATCGTGCCATAGACCTATCACATTGAATTTCCTTGGGTCACCGTGACCGTCGGGGCGGTCAGTGTATCATTTGTGAAACCGTGGCAGAGGCCCGCCTATGGAGGGGCACTTTTTGAGCGTACGATTTTGCTTGACATCGTACGTAAATTACGGTACAGATGGAAAGTTTAGGCTGCGAGGAAGGAGGATTTCGCGTCGGCGCGCCGATTATCAATTGTCCTGTTTTGCGCCGAGCGCTTCGCGCGCGAGCGCCAGGGTGACCGGGCCCTTCGCCGCCAGCGCGGCCCGGTCAAGCGCGGCGACGAGCGCGACGGCGGCGGCGCAGGAGCGCTCCATCCGCGCCACCAGAAAGTAGACGAGCTTGTCCTCGACGGCGAGCTGGCGGTCGGCGAACAGCTTGACCAGCAGCCCCGCCAACAGCGCGTCGTCGGGCTGAAGCAAAATCGCCACGGGCGCCGCCAAAAGCCGCGAGCGCAAATCGGCGAGCCGAATGCCCCAGCGCGACGGCGGCTCGCGCGCAAGGATCAGGAGGTGCCCACCTTGTTCGGCCAGGAGGTTGTAGAGGTGAAGGAGCGACTCTTCGTCGGCCGCATCGGCCCGGTCCAGCACGGCGACACGCGCCGTCAGGTCCGGAAGCGCCGCCGCCAGCCCTTCGGGCTCCAGCAGCACCGCGCCCGAGCGCGCCTCGAACACGCGGGCCAAGTGGCTTTTGCCGCAGCCGGCAGGGCCGGCCAGGACGAGGGCCGGCCCCGGCCATTGGGGCCAGCGGTCGAGCCACGCCACCGCGGCCTCGTTCGCCGGCGCGACCAGGAAATCGCCGCGGCCCGAGGCCGGGCGGCGCGGCGGCAGCGGCAGCGCAAGCTGCTCGGTCATGGCTTCGGGCCCGGATCGTAGAGCGGGCTGGCGAGATACCTCGCCAGCGCAAAGCGCACCAGCACGCCGACCACGGCCGCCGCCGGCACCGCGATCAACACGCCGAGGAGCCCGAACACGCTGCCGAACGCCAGGATCGCAAAGATGGTCCAGACCGGATGGAGATTGACCCGGCCGCCGACGATCCGCGGCGACAGCACATTGCTCTCGAGGAAATATCCGACCGCGAACACCGCCAGCACCGCCACGAGCCGCGAGCCCATGCCGAACTTGACGAGCGCCAGCCCCACGCCCAGCAACACGCCGGTCAGGATGCCGACGAACGGAACGAAGGACAGGATGCCGATGAGGATGCCCAGGATCACCGCGAAGTCGAGCCCCAGAAGCGTGAAGGCGATGCCGTAGAAGATCGCGTCGGCGACGCCCACCAGCACCTGCCCGTGGACGAACCCCGCCAAGGTCGCATCGATCCGGCGCACCTGCTCGCGGATCGTCTCGGCATGGCGGCGCGGCAGCCAGCGGTCGATGTCGGCGATCATGCGGTCCCAGTCGCGCAGCAGGAAGAAGGACACGACCGGCGTGACCAGCACGAGCGACAGGATGTTGGCAAGCGCCAGCCCGCCCGAGAACAGGCGCTCCAGCATCTGCGCCGCCCAGCCCAGCACCGAGGCCACCTGTGCTCCGGCAAGGTCGCGCAGCTTGGCGAGCTCTTCGGGCGGCAGCGACTGCTGCGCCGTCGCGAGCAGCGCCTCGATCTCGCTGCGACCGAACGCCACCGCATCGGGCGCGCGGCGCGCAAGCTCCGCCACCTCGAGCTGCAAGAGCGGCAGCAGCAGCGCCGCGACCAGCGCGATGGCCAGGAAGAACACCAGAAGGACGAGCCCCGATCCCGCTCCCCGCGGCACGTGCCGGCGCTCGAACCAGTCGACCGCCGGATCGAGGAAATAGGCGATCGCGCAACCCGCCACGAACGGCAGCAGAATCCCGCTCAGCAGGTCGAGGAGCAGAAGCAGGACGACCAGGCCGCCGAGCCAGAAGAGCCAAGCGAGGCGCACCATCCGCCTAGACGCTCTCGCTCGCCGGGCCGCGCGCCCAGCGGACCAGATAGCCTCCGCCCGACAACACCGTCGTCAGCGCCACGGCATAGGTGAGAATGGCGGTCGCGGCAAAGTCCGGAATCCCGAGCCCGAGCCTTCCCAGCACGAACGCGACCAGCGCGATCTGCAGCGCCGTGTTGAGCTTGCTGACCGCGAGCGGCCGGGTCGCGATCTCGTGCGCGACCGCGGACGCGAGCAGGAACCCGCCGACGATCAGGATGTCGCGGAACACGACCAGGATCACGAACCAGGCCGGCAGCAACCCGTCAATGCCCAGCGTCACGAACATGCTGACGAGCAGCATCTTGTCGGCGACCGGATCGAGCAGCGCGCCGAGGCGCGAACGCTGATCGAAGCGCTTGGCGATGTAGCCGTCGACCGCGTCCGACACGCCCGCCGCGACGAAGAGCCAGAACGCCGCCGTCATCGCGTCGACGAGCACAAGCCAGATCGCCAGCGGCACCGAGAGGAGCCGCCCCAGAGTGACGAAGTTGGCGATGCTCATGGTGGCGGCGAGGCGGCGCGCCGCTCCAATATCCAGTCGGGATCCTGTCCTTCGAGCGCCAGATCACGCTGGGCCAAGGCCGTGCGCAACTGATCCGTGTCGCCGACATAATGGATCTCGACGCGCGCCGCGGTCTTGTCGATCGACAGGAGCTCGCTTTTCTGGATCGCCGGCACGCCGACGAGCCGGTCGCGGACATCCGTGAAATGCTGCAGGTCGCCGGTGGGGATCGTCGCCACAAGGCTTGCGCTATGAGCGAAGTCGAGGATGTTCGCCTGTTTCCAGGAATCCTCGACCGCGTCGGCCGTGTCGGCGACGGCCGCGGCAAAGAGGGCGGCATCGCCTTCGTCCGGCGCCGCGGTCGTGGTCTTGCTCCAGCTCTGCGGCGGCGCCGCGCCGTTCGCGGCATATCGTGTCGCCGCGACCGCGAGCGTGTGCGGCGAGACCGAGGCATCGAGCGTCGCGACCGCGACGAGAACGTCATCGCCATTGTACCGCTGCGACACGGCGGCGATCTGCGCGGGATCGCCCTTGATGGCGGCGGCCGCGTCGATCGCCTGCACATCCTCGAGATCGCCGTTGGGCATGGCCAGCGGCACCAGCCCGGCGGGCGGTGGGTGGGCGTTCCACGCGTCGCGCCAGGGATTGGGGTCGTCCCACAGGACCGGTGCGCCCGCCCCTGCCGTCACCGGCAGCACGAGAAGCGCCTTGCTCGGCGTGTCCGCAAACGGGACGCCCGCATCGCGCAACAGCTTGCGCACCGCCTCGGGGCGGAATTTGAATGTGTAGCGCGCGAGATAGCGCACGCTCGATGTGTGCTCGTTCGCGACGGCGAAACTGCCGATGATCGCGTTGAGGCGCTCTTGGGTCGGCGCGGGAAGGCGCGCCCGGTCCGAGGCCAGGGTCAGCCGGTCGAGCATGATGGCATAAGCACGCTTCTCGCCATCGGCGCGCGCCTGTTCGCGGGCGAGATTGGCATTGGCGGCCGTCGCATCGACCGGCACCGCGGCGACGGTGAAGACGTCACGCCCGTCCGCCTCGGCAAGAGCCGGCGCCAAGAGCAGCAGCACAAGGCCCAGGACCACGTGCTTCGGCACCGCGCTCTCCTCCCTCGCGGGGCGTCTTAACCCAGAAGCGCGCGTGACGCCACACCCTCCGCCTCGCCACCCGCAAGCTCCTGCGCTAGGATTTCGGCCGAACCTTAGGGCACGAGGGCGGAATGGATCTTGGACTGCGCGGCAAAGTGGCCCTCATCACCGGGTCGAGCCGCGGCATCGGGCGCGGCATTGCCGAGACGCTCGCCGCGGAGGGCTGTCGCCTGATGTTGACGGGGCGCGATGAGGCGATGCTCGCCGAAAGCGCGGTGCAATGCGGCAGGCTTGGAGCCGAGATCAGGACCATCGTGCTGGATCTCCGGCGCCCGGAGGCCACCGCCAAGCTGGTGGGCGCGGTGCGGGAGACGTTCGGCCGGCTCGATATCCTCGTCAACAATGCCGGCACGACGAGCCGCGGCGATTTCCTGAACCAAACCGAAGAGGAATGGCGCGAGGGCTTCGAGCTGAAGCTGTTCGCGCATGTGCGGCTCGCCCGCGCGGCGTGGCCGATGCTGTGCGAGACCAAGGGCTCGCTCGTGATGATCGGCGGTACGGCCGGCAAGCAGCCGACCGCCAACTCCATCATCGGTGCGTCGGTCAATGCCGCCATCAACGCTTTCTGCGTGGCGTTGGCGCAGCTTGGCAACGACGTCGACGTCCAGGTCAACGTGGTCAGCCCCGGTCATGTCGATACCGCCCGGCTGCAGCGTCGCATCGACGCGCGCATGAAGGAATCAGGGCTCGACGAGGCGACGGTGCGCGAGCGCTATGTCCGCCAACTGGGCGTAAGCCGGCTTGGTCTGCCAAAAGACGTTGCGGAGCTCGTGGCGTTCGTCGCCTCGCCGCACGGGCGGTGGATCCACGGCGCCGTCATCGACCAGCATGGCGGCCAGATCAATCCGATCTGACCCGCGGGGACCGGAGATCGGGCGATGATCATCGACGTCTACAACCACTTCATCCCGCAGCCCGTTTGGGACCGGTTCGGCGATCTGCTGCCGGGGCACATCGCGCCCACGGCATTTCGGCGCCTGCCGACATTGTGGGACATCGAGGCGCGGTTGCGGCTAGTCGATTCGTTCGACGGCCTGCAACAAGTGCTGTCGCTCGCCAATCCGCCGATCGAGATGATGGGGCCGCCCGACCGGTCGCCCGCGATCGCCCGTATGGCGAATGACGGCCTTGCGGCGCTCGTCGATAAATATCCCGATCGCTTTCCGGCCTTCATCGCCTCGATGCCGATGAACAATGTCGAGGCGTCGCTCGCCGAGATCGAGCGCGCGGTCGGCACGTTGGGCGCGCGGGGTATCCAGATCTTCACCAGCGTGCTTGGCGTTCCCCTTTCGGCGCCGCAGTTCCGCCCCATCTTCCGCGCCATGGCGGCGCGCGATCTGCCGGTTTGGATCCACCCGATCCGCGGACCCAATTTCCCCGACTTCGCAAGCGAGTCCGTATCCGAGGACGAGATCTGGTTCACCTTCGGATGGCCCTATGAAACAAGCGCGGCGGTGACGCGGCTCATTTACTCGGGGCTTTTCGACGAGTTGCCCGAACTCAAGATCATCACGCATCACATGGGTGGGATGATTCCTTATTTCGCCAACAAGATCGCCCTGGGATTCCGACAGATCTTCTTCGGCTCGAGCGACCGCAATCCGGTCGCCGAGGAGCGCGGGCTGAAGCGGGCGCCGCTTGACTATTTCCGCATGCTCTACGCCGACACGGCCTTGAACGGAGCGATCGGGCCAACCCGGTGCGGACACGATTTCTTCACCACGCCCCACTGCCTCTTCGCGACGGACGCGCCCTTCGACGCCGAGCGCGGGCGTGCCCTCATCGGCGGCACCATCACGGCGGTCAAAGCGCTCGAGATCGCGAGCGATGAACAAACGCGCGTGCTGGCCGGAAACGCCAGAGCGCTCCTGAAACTGCAAGAATGACCGAGGCCGGCAGAGGCGCCGCCTCGGTCATTTTTTTGATTCAATTCAGCCCGATCACCACTCGTGAATCACCCGGCGGGTCGTGCGTTCGACGACGACCGGATGGTTGTTGATGATGGTGTAACTGTACTGATCGGGGTTGTCGACCGTTACCGATTGCGGCAACGGATAGACCGTGACGGTGCTCGGCAGCTCCACGCCGACACTCGGCGTGATGCTCGGGTCAGTAACGGGCGCATAGTGTTCAGTCGTCGAATATTGGCGGATCATCGCGCCGTCATCGTTGCTCCAAGTCGTCGTGGTGGTGGTAGACGATTGCGCCGCCGCCATTCCGACGCTGGCCACAAGCACGGTCGCGGACATTAACGGAAGCAGAGAGGTCCTCATCACATCATCCTCCTCTAGGAAAAATGGACGAGATGAAACAGACGAGGACCACGCGAGGTTCCTTACCAAGGAAAACATCGCCCTGTTACCGCCGTTTGGTCAGATTCTGGCCACAGTCCCAGTAAACGCGA
>DATJLY010000096.1:0-6457 GCA_035509095.1 Allostellaceae bacterium
TCGACGATGTCGGCATAGAACATCGGTCCGGACCCCAGCGCCTGCTCAACCGTCTGAAAGCGCGCGGGTCCTTTGAAGATTTTCGCGGCGCTGCGGGTAAGCGGAATCTCGCCATCCCGGCCCAAGGGCCTGGTGCAATCAAAGCCGGCCTTGGCGCCGGTACGGCGGCCTTGCAGCGACGGGTCCATGGTCATGCCGAAGATGCCCTGCAGCACGACCATGTCCTGGTCCGCCTGGAATCTCGTGCCGAGCGCCCACTCGACTTGCTTGTCGTCGTGGATGTTGATGTCTTCGTCGAATACGAAGATGTGCTTTAGCCGCATGATGCCGCCGAAGAGCGCCGCGATCGCCTGACGCGCCTCGCCGATCTGGCGCTGCTTGATCGAGACGCGCAGCGTGTTGCTGCCGCCGGAAATGCCGCGCAGATAAACATCGACCGGCTCGCGCACCGTGTTCTTGAGGATGCGCATCGCCTCCGCCTCGGTGCGCATGCAGGAGATGACGGTGCTGTCCGTCTGATCGAGTACGAAGGCCGAGCCATGCAGCAGCGTGTGATGGAGCGCGTCGCGGCGCATGGTGATGGCGGTGCAATGGAACACCGGGTCCATGTGAATCGCGCCGTAATAGCCCATATATTCGCCATAAGGGCCTTCGGGCTCGACATAGCCGCGCTCGTCGAGATAGCCCTCGAGCGTGATCTCGGCGTCGGCCGGGACCATGATGTCGTTGGTCAGGCTTTTGACGACCGGTGCCGACTCGCCGCGCAAGGTCGAGACGAGAGACAGCTCGTCGCCCGGCTGCCGCATGGTGGCGGCGACAAAATCGAGCGGATGGGCGCCGACGGTGAAGGTGATCGGCAATTTCTGGCCGCGCGCGACCGTCGCGGTGTAGATGCGCTTCAGGTCGGACGGCGCGGTCACGTTGGTGCCGGTCTCATAGCGGTTCCTGAGGCTCAGGCGCCGACAGCCCACATTGCGGCGGCCGGTGGCGGGATCGATCGAGTAATCGATCGCCGAGCTCAGATAGCAGCTCCCGTCGAAGGCGTGGTGCGGATAGAACGGCAGCTTGGTGAGGTCGACATCCTTGCCCTGGAACACGACCTCGTGCACCGGCGCATCGCTCGACGGCACTTCGACCGACGCCTTTGGCTCGGCAAGGCGCTTGAAATATTCGTCGTAGAGCTTCGCCTCGGTGGTGTTGAACGCGGCAGCGAGGCGCTTGCGGTTGCCGGCCGTCTTCGCCACCAGCTCGAGCCGGTCGGGGCCGGCCTTTTTGAACAGCAGCGCCTTCTCGGTCCCTTCGATCATCGCGCTGACGGCCGTGAGCGGCACGGGCTCTTCATGGACCTCCACCTCGCCCATGGCGACGAGCCGGTCGACGAACGTACGCAGCCGGTATTTGTCCATGTCGATATTTGTCGCGCTCACCTTGGTGTCCATGGCGTATCCCCTGATGAATCCATGCCTTAAAGCATAGTCGATCGACGCGCGCCGGTCGAGCCGGGTCACACGTCGGGCCGCTTGTAGTCGGGATTGGTGCCGCCTTTCTGCGAGCTGAGGTAGTCGCCGAGATTGGCGGTCGGATCCATTGCCCGCTGGAGCCGGCTCCCGACGAGCTGATCGATCTGAAGCGCCTGCGACAGCGACAGGTCGCGGCCCAGCTGCACCGCGATCTTCGCATGCTCGAGCGCGGCGAGGTGGCGGGACGCGATGCCGCGCGCGATCTCGAGCGTTGTCGCTTCGAGCGCGGCCGCCGGCACCGACTGCGACACGAGGCCCAACCGGTCGGCCTCGACGCCGGTGATGTTGCGTCCCACCAGCTGCAGGAACGACAGCTTCTTCATCGCGATGCGCGAATGAAGGAGCGAGCTGGTGACGAGCTGGCCAAAGCTGCCGCGCAAAATCTCCGGCATGCCGAACTGCGCGTCCTCGGCCGCGATGACGAGATCGTGCATGTTCATGATGCCAAGCGCGCCGCCGAGGCAATAGCCGTGGATCTGGGCGATGGTGATGCGCGGAAAAACCCTCAGCGCCTCGGCGAGCGCGATGGACGGCGTGGGCCGGTCCCAGTCGCCCGGCGGCCCCGCGCTGACCTCGCGCAGGAAATGCAGATCGAGGCCAGAGCTGAAGCAGGTTCCGGCACCCTTGGTGATCAGCACTTTGAGCTCGGGATCGGCGCGGATCAGATCGAGCGATTGAAAGAAGGCCGCGAAAATCGGGCCGTTGAGGCAGTTGCGTTTTTCCGGGCGGTTCAAAGTGATCCGCGCCACCCCGGCATCGTCGAGCCGCTCGAGGATCAGCTCGGGCCACGCTTTGATGCCGCGCCATTGGTCCACCATTCGCTCCTCCCGTTCAATAAACCACCACACTGCGGATCGAGTCACCCGCATGCATGAGGTCGAACGCCTTGTTGATGTCCTCGAGCGTCAGCGTATGGGTGATGAGCGCGTCGATCGCGATCTTCTTGTCCATATACCAATCGACGATCTTGGGGACGTCGGTGCGGCCTTTGGCGCCGCCAAAGGCGGTGCCTTTCCACACCCGGCCGGTCACGAGCTGAAACGGGCGCGTCCTGATCTCCTGCCCGGCGCCGGCGACGCCGATGATGGTGGCGACGCCCCAGCCGCGATGGCAGCATTCGAGCGCCTGCCGCATCACGTCGACATTGCCGATGCACTCGAAGCTGTAATCGGCGCCGCCGTCGGTGAGCGCCACGATGTGCTGAACCAAATCGCCTTTCACGTCGGCAGGATTCACGAACCGGGTCATGCCGAAGGCGCGGGCGAGCGCCTCGCGCCGGGGATTGAGGTCGACGCCGACGATCTCCTTGGCGCCGGCCATGCGCGCGCCCTGGATCACGTTGAGGCCGATGCCGCCCAATCCGAACACCACGACCGTGGCGCCGGCCTCGACCTTGGCCGTGTTGATCACGGCGCCGATCCCGGTCGTGACGCCGCAACCGATATAGCAGGCCTTGTCGAACGGCGCGTCGGTCCTGATCTTCGCGACCGCGATCTCCGGCAGCACCGTGTGATTGGAGAAGGTCGAGCACCCCATATAGTGATGGATCATCTTTCCGCGCAGCGAGAAGCGGCTCGATCCGTCCGGCATCACGCCCTTTCCCTGGGTCGCGCGGATCGCGGTGCAGAGATTGGTCTTGCCCGACCGGCAGGATTTGCATTCGCCGCATTCGGGCGTGTAGAGCGGGATGACATGGTCGCCGGGCCTGACGGAGCGAACGCCGGCACCGACCTCGAGCACGATTCCGGCACCCTCGTGGCCCAGAATCGCGGGGAACAGCCCTTCGGGATCGCCGCCCGAGCGGGTGAACTCGTCGGTGTGGCAGATGCCGGTCGCCTTGATCTCGACCAGCACCTCGCCCGGCCGCGGGCCTTCGAGATCGACGGTTTCGATCTCGAGGGCATGGCCGGCCTCTACGGCGATGGCGGCTCTCGTTTTCATGGGTACCCGGCCTCCTTCTCTACCACCTTGAGGAAAGGCGGAAACGGCAACATACTGGACCGGCCGGCCGGCGCGAAGGAGGCACTATGGACACCGCCAATTTCCGTGATCTCGCAGTCGAGGAATTCGATACCCGCACCCTGCTTGCCCATGCGGCAAGGCAGGCGGAGCAGCGGCATTACGAGGATTTCTTCATCTGCGACGTGGACGGACATCACTGGGAGGTGGCAGCCTTCCCGCAGATTTCCGACTATATCGAGGACCCGATCATCCGCCAGCAGGCGAAGTACCAGGGCTATGGCGGCGGCGGCCTTACCGCGCCCACCGGCTATTACCAGAACATGGCGGGCCGGGTCACGCGGGCGGACGGCTCCCGGAAAGAGGTGCTGGGCCCGGGCGAGCAGCGCGACCGCACCCTGACCCGGCGCTGGATGGACGCGATGGGCGTCGACGCCGTGTGCCTGTTCCCGACGCCGATGCTGGGCCTTCCCTTCACGCCGCGGCCCGATGTCGAGGTCGCGTGGTCGCGCGCCTATAACCGCTGGCTCACGGAAACCGTGCTGGTCGAAGAGCCGCAGATCAAGTCATCGCTTTATCTGCCGATGAGCGATCCCGAGGCGGCCTTCCGTATGGTGCAGGATTTCGGCGACAAGAAGGGCGTGATCGGCTTCACCATCATCGCCTCGACGCTCCGGCCGGTCACCGACAATCTGTACGTCAAGACCTACGCCGCGCTGCAGGAGCGCAACCTACCGCTCGTGTTCCATGCGGGGCTTACCTGGGGCCAGAACCAGAACTTCACGCTGTGCCGGCGCTTCATGGCGGCGCACGCCTTGAGCTTCAGCTTTTCGAACATCCTGCACATGACCAACTGGCTCTGCGACGCGATGCCGGAACGGTTCCCGCGCCTCAGGACCGTGTGGGTCGAGGCCGGGCTCGCCTGGGTTCCCTTCGTGATGCAGCGGCTCGACAACGAGTACATGATGCGAAGCTCGGAAGTGCCCGGGCTGAAGCACAAGCCGAGCGACTATATGCGGAAGATGTATTTCTCGTCGCAGCCCATGGAGGGGGTCGACAACCGCGAGGCGCTCGAAGTCACGTTCAAGATGATGAACGCCGAGACGCAGCTCATGTACTCGTCGGACTATCCCCACTGGGACATGGATTTGCCGAGCACGATCTATGACCTGCCCTTCGTCAGCGAGCAGGGCAAGCGCAACATCCTCGGCGGCAACGCGCAGCGCGTCTTCAACCTCGACGGGGCGCTGGGCCAAGGGAAGATGGCGAAGCGCGCGGCGCGGGCGACGTCTTAAGACTCGGCGAGGGCCGGATAGTCGATATAGCCTTTGGCGCCGCCGTCATAGAAGGTGGCGCGGTCGGGCGGATTCAACGGCGCGGCGCGGCGGAAGCGCTCCGGCAAGTCGGGATTGGCGATGACGAGCGCCGCGAATGAGACGAGGTCGGCGGTTCCCGACGCGATCGCGGCATTGCCGCTTTCGAGCGTGTAGCCGCCATTGACGATGACCGGGCCGCCAAAGGCGCGGCGCATGTCGGCGGCGAGGTGCCGGACCCCGGGCGGCGGCGATTGCGGCGTGTCGGCCTTCGCGCTTTCGATCACGTGGATATAGGCAATGCCCAGCGCGCGCAGCGTCTCCGCAACGTGGAGATAAAGCGCGGCCGGATCGGAATCGACGATCCCGTCGCCTCGAGAATGCGGCGAAAGACGCACGCCCAGCCGGTCAAGGCCGCAGACACCCGCCACGGCCTCGACGATCTCGACCAGGAGCCGCGTGCGGTTCTCGATGCTGCCGCCATAGCGGTCGGTGCGGCGGTTCGTACCGTCGCTCAGGAACTGCATGACGAGATAGGCGTTGGCGCCGTGGAGCTCGATCCCATCCATCCCGGCATCGAGGGCGCGCGCCGCGGCATCGCGGAATTGCGCGACGATACCGCGAATCTCGTCGATCTCGAGCGCGCGGGGGGTTGCGAACTCGACCGGACCGTTGAGCCCCGCCACCTGTCCCTTCGGCGCGATCGCCGACGGCGCGACCGGAAGTTGTCCCGGCGGCATGCGCGAAGGGTCCGATTTCCGGCCAAGGTGATAAAGCTGCTGGAACATGAGCCCGCCCGCTTTGTGCACGGCGTCGGCAATGTGACGCCACCCCTCGGCCTGCTCCGGGCGGAAGATCGCGGCGGCACCGGGCCGGCCGACGCTCAGCGGTGACACGCTCGTCGCCTCGGAGATGAGCAGGCCCATCGATACCCGCTGCACGTAATATTGCGCCATGAGCGCCGTGGGCACGCGCTCGGCATCGTTCCGGGCGCGCTGCATCGGCGCCATCACGATGCGATTTTTCAGCGCGAACCGCCCAAGCCGAACCGGCGTCAGCAACTCCATGCCCTGTTCCTTCATCCGTTGCGCTTAACCGCCGCTTTCAAGAGATTATACATATCGAGGATCGCCGGCCGGGACTTGCCGACATCATCGGCGATGGTCGACATCCGCCTCATCAGCTCGGCCTCTTCGTCGGGCGGCAGGTCGATCAACTCGCCGCCATGGTCGGTCCAGACCTTCGCCTCGTCCTTCATCGCCTCTATCTGCCAAGGCAGGATGCGGGCCGACGCATCGTCGGCCGAAGCGCGGATGATTTTTTGCAGATCGGGCGGCAACGCGTCATACCATTTCTTGCTCATCATGGTCTCGATGAACACGTAATATTGGCCGGTCTGGACCATGTATTTCGCCGCGTCGTAGTAGTGCATCGGCGTGAAGGCCGCCACCGAGGCCAGCGCGCCATCGATCGCCCCTTGCTGGAGCGCGGGCATCACGTCGGTGAGCGACATCGCAACCGGCGTCGCGTCGAGCCGCAATATCTGCTGCTTCTGAAAATCCGACGCGAGGATGCGTATCTTTTTGCCCTTGAACTCCGCGAGATGGTGGACCGGGTCCCGCATCAGGATCGAGACGGGAGTGTTCACATAAAGCGCAAGGCCTA
>DATJLY010000097.1:0-5535 GCA_035509095.1 Allostellaceae bacterium
ACGACGCCGTCGGAGAAATTCTCGGCGAGCGACTCGATCGCCGCGCGCGCGACGCCATGCTCGTCGAGACTGTCGGGATCGCGGCCGTCGCTAATGTGCCGCACGGCCGCGCGGCCGCCTTGAAGCCCATCGCGATTGAGCGCCGTCGCCACGGCGGCCACGCGATCGAAGTGACTTCGCTGTGCCATCAGCAGCGCCACCACGACCACCTCGGCGATCCAGCCATGGGGGATGAGCATCAGCCAGCCCTCGATCGCGGCGCCAAGCATCAGAGCGCCGAGACAGAGGATCGCCACGGACAGGATGCCGCGGATGCGCCGCGCGCCGTCGCTGCGCTCGATTCGGTTGAGACGGCGATCCAAGAACGCGATCGCGCCGCCGACCCAGGCGACCGGGTGCGGCAGGACGCGCCACACCCCGCTCACATCGCCCAGGGCGAAGTCGAGCGCCAGCGCCAGCAGCAGAATGAGAAAGGGATTGGCGGTGCCCGTCAGCAGCATGGCCGCCCGAGCCTAGAGTGCGATCCGCTTTTCCTGAACCGCTTTTCCTCGTTCCGTCATGCGGCGCGCGGCCGCGCGTGGTCGTGCTGGCGAGGGGGAACCCCATGTGCTACGGCGCGGGCGCCATGCGTGCCCGTGCCGTAGCAGCCGAGGAAAGGATCGTCGTTCTTGCGCCTGCGCTTGCCAAGGCGGCGCCATGATCGACGAGGCTTGCCGCGGCTGGCGCGGTTATGCGCTGCTCTTGCTTTTGTGCCTGGGGCTTTATGTGCCGGGGCTTGCCTCCTTGCCGGTCACGGACCGCGACGAGGCGCGCTTTGCCCAGGCGACGCGACAGATGCTCGAAAGCGGCGACTATCTCCGCATCCGCTTTCAGGACGAGGCGCGCAACAAGAAGCCGGCGGCGATCTATTGGCTGCAGGCGGCCTCGGTCCATCTTTTGAGCGATCCCGAAAGCGACGCGATCTGGCCCTATCGCGTGCCGTCGCTGTTGGGCGCGCTGGGCGCGGTGCTGACGATCTTCGCCTTTGGCGCGCGGATGGTCGGGCGGCCGGCCGCGTTCCTCGGTGCGGCGCTGCTCGCGTCCTCGCTCGCGCTCACCGTCGAAGCCCATCTCGCCAAGACCGATGCGGTGCTGCTCTTCACCGGCGTGCTGGCGCAAGGGGCGCTGGGCGAGATCTATCGTGCGCGCGGCGCCGGCACCGCGCGCTGGGCCCTTTTGTTCTGGCTGGCCGAGGCGGCGGCAACTTTGGTGAAGGGGCCGGTCGTGCCGGGACTGGCGCTCACCACGGTGCTCGCGCTGTGGGTCGCGGATCGCGACGCGCGCTGGCTCAAGGGATTGGCGCCGCTTTGGGGCGTGCCGCTATTCGCGATTCTGGTGGTGCCGTGGTTCATCGCGATCTCGATCGCGACCGGCGGCGCCTTCATCGCCGACGCGGCGGGGCAGGATTTCTTCGGCAAGCTCGTCTCGGCGCAGGAGAGTCACGGCGCCTGGCCCGGTTATTACCTGCTGCTGCTGCCGGTCACGTTCTGGCCCGGCTCGCTGCTGCTGGGCTTCGCCGCAGCGGCGGCATGGCGTGGACGCGGCGATCGGGCGGTGCGGTTCCTCATCGCGTGGGCGGTGCCGTTCTGGATCGTGCTCGAACTGGTGCCGACCAAGCTGCCGCACTACCTGTTGCCAGTGTTCCCGGCGTTGGCGTTGTTGGCGGGGCGGGCGGTCGTCGACGCGGCGCCTACCTATCCGACCTGGCTCAGACGGGCCTCGTGCGGCGTGTGGGCGCTGGCGAGCCTCGCCATCATCGCCGCGCTTGCCGTGGCGCCGCTCGGGCTCACCCATGGGGTCGACGTCGCGGGTGTCGCGGCGGGCGTGGTGATCCTCGCTTTTGGCGGCGCGACCTTCCGCGTTGCCTGGCGTCGCGTCGAGACGGGATTGGCGGTGCGCGCGGCGCTCATCGCGCTTCTGGTGCTGCCGGCGGCGCTGGCGCTCGAGGCGCCGCGGCTCGATCCGCTTTGGCTCAGCCGCGACGCGGCGTCGATGGTGGCGCGATATCGTCCGCCGCCGGACGTCGCCGTGGCGGCGGTGGGCTATGCCGAGCCGAGCCTTGTGTTCCTTCTTGGCACGAACACCATTCTGGCCTCGCCGGAGGACGCGGCCCGGCGCCTCACCGCGTCGCGCGGCGCGGTGGCCCTTGTCGAAGAACGCGACGACGCGGCCTTCAAGAAGGCGCTTTCGGAACGCGGCTGGGAAGCACGCTCGATCGAGCGCGTGGCCGGCGTCGATTATTCGAACGGCAAGCGCATGGTGCTCACTCTTTACCGCGGCGTGCCAGGATGACGCGCTAAGGCTTGCCTTCTTTGAGCGCCTCGACGATGGCGGGCTTGCCGGCGGCCCAGCCGAACGCGTCGCGGCCGGTGAAGTCCTGCTTCTTCGGGTCGGCGCCGCCCGCGAGCAGCATGCGGATCGCTTCGGGTTGCGACTTGTCGACCGCCAGCATCAGCGGCGTGATGCCGTCGCGGTTGGCGGCGTTGGGGTCGGCCTTCGCGTCGAGGAGAATGCGCAGCACGAGAAGACTGCCGCGCTCGGCGGCATAGGCGATGGCGGTGTTGCCGGAACGGTCGCGCAAATCGACATGGGCGTTGTGCGACAGCAGCATCTTCGCCATCGCGGCATTGTTGAAGGCCGCCGCGAAGTCGAGCCCGGTCCGCCCCGTCGTGCTCTCGACCGCGTTGGGATCGTTCGCCGTATCGGCGAGCAGCTGCTGCACGCCGTCGGTGTCGTTCTTCTCCGCCGCCATCGGGATCGTGTACCATCCCATCGCGCTGCCCAATTGCGCCGCCGCTTCGTGCGCGACCAGCGCCGTTCCCAACAGCGCAACCCACATCACCTTTCGCATCACCATCACGCCCTCTCACCAAATCCCGTCGAGGCCGTTCTAAGTCACGCCCTCGATCGCACGACGGCGCAGAATAGCAAAGCGATTCCCTGCAAGGCGATCCGGCACTAGGGTCACGCCATGGAGCTCGACCCTGCCGCCTTCGATCTTCCCGAATTCGCGCCGGGCCAAGTGTGGCTCGTCGGCGCGGGACCGGGTGCGCCCGGGCTGTTGACGGTGATGGCGCTCCACGCGCTGAACCGCGCCGACGTCGTGGTCTATGACGCGCTGGTGGACCGGCGCATCCTTGGGCTCGCGCGGGCGGGCGTGGCGCTCGACTATGCCGGGAAGCGCGGCGGCAAGCCCTCGCCGCAACAGCCCGGCATCACCGAAAAGCTCATCCGGCTGGCGCGCGAGGGCAAGCGCGTCCTGCGGCTCAAAGGCGGCGATCCGTTCGTCTTCGGGCGCGGCGGCGAAGAAGCGGCGGCGCTCGCGCAAGCGGGCATCCCGTGCCGCGTCGTGCCGGGCATCACGGCCGGCATCGGCGGGCTTGCCGCCGCCGGCATCCCGGCGACGCATCGCGACACGAATTCCGCGGTGGCCTTCGTCACCGGCGTGCCGAGCGGCGGCAAAGGACCCGACGGCGTCGACTGGGCGTCGCTCGCGCGCGGCGCGCCGGTCCTGGTGATCTATATGGCGCTCAAATATCTCGCCGAGATCACCGCGCGTCTGGTTGCGGCCGGCCGTGCGCAAGACGAAGCGGTGGCGATCATCAGCAAGGCGGCGACGCCCGATCAGCGCGTGTTGCGCACGACGCTCGCGCACGCGGCGGCCGACGCGCAATCGCACGCGATCGAGCCGCCGGCGATCGTCGTACTGGGTCCGGTCGTGCCGTTCTCCGACCGGCTCGATCTCTTGGAATGAGGGACGTGCGGTTCGCGGCGCGCGTCCCGCGCAGCGTTCTTTGCTGCGGCGCAAACTTGTTATAAGCTTGGGACGTGACCAAGACCTCGCTCCTTCGCATGGACCTCGCGTCGCTGTCCTTGATGGACGGCACGGTGCCCGTGCGCGTCAGCACGCATCCGCGCGCGCGACGCATGGCGCTCCGCATCGATCCGCAGGGCGATGCGGTCGATCTCGTGCTGCCGCCGCGCGGCTCGCTGACGCGCGCCATCGAATTCTTCGAGGCCAACCGGCGCTGGCTCGAGCGGCGTCTCGCCGCGCTGCCGCCGCGGACCGAGTTCGCCGACGGATCGCTCGTGCCGCTTTTGGGCGTGCCGCACCGCATCCGCCACGTGCCGGCAAGCGGCGGCCGCGGCGCGGTGTGGGTCGAGGGACGGGAGATCCGTGTCGCCGGCGACAAGGTTCATCTGGCGCGCCGCGTGCGCGATCATCTGCGCGAGCTGGCGCGGCGCGAGCTCATGACCCGCGCGCGCAAGCTGTCGCAGGAAGTGGAACGCAAGCTCGTGCGGGTCAGCGTCCGCGACACGCGCACACGCTGGGGAAGCTGCTCGTCGACCGGCACGGTGTGCTTTTCGTGGCGCCTCATCTTCGCGCCGGAGGACGTGCTCGATTACGTCGTCGCGCACGAGGTGGCGCATCTCGTCCACATGAATCACGGGGTGCGGTTCTGGCGCCTCGTGGAGCGGCTCTGTCCCGGCGCCGAGCGCCACCGCCGCTGGCTCAGCCGCAACCGGGCGCAGCTGCTGCGGATCGGCTGACGCCGTCGCAGGGCTATCGCCATGAAGCTCGGTCTCGTCCTCGGCTATATCGGTCCCGGCGAAGCGTTGCCGATGGATCTCGTGCTGGCGGCCGAGCGGCTGGGATTTGATTCGGTCTGGACCTCGGAGGCCTATGGGTCCGACGCGGTGGCGCCCGCCGCCTGGGTGCTGGCGCGCACGACGCGGATCAAGGTCGGCACCGCGATCATGCAAATGCCCGGGCGCACGCCCGCGCTCGCGGCGATGACGGCGATGACGTTGGGCGTGCTGTCGGGCGGCCGCTTCATCCTGGGGATCGGCGCGTCGGGGCCGCAGGTGGTCGAAGGCTGGCACGGCGTTCCCTATGGCAAGCCGGTCGAGCGCACGCGCGAGTATATTCAGATCATCCGCACGATCCTCGCGCGGCGCGAGCCTTTGACCCACACGGGCACGCATTACCAGATCCCTTATGCCGGCCCGGGCGCGACCGGGCTGGGCAAGCCGCTCAAGAGCATCCTGCACGGCGATCCGGCGTTGAAGATCTATACCGCGAGCATCACGCCCGCCGGCATGCGCACCGCGGCCGAGCTTGCCGACGGCGTGTTCCCGATCTTCATGGACCCGACGCGGTTCGATCTGCTCGCGCCGCATCTCGACGCGGGCTTCGCGAAAAGCGGCGCCGGGAAGACACTTGCTGATTTCGCGGTCTGCCCGTTCGTGCCGGTCTCGATGGGCGATGATCTCGACGCGGCGCGCCGGCCGATCAAGCAGAATCTCGCGCTCTATATCGGCGGCATGGGCGCGCGCGACCGGAATTTCTACAACGATTATGCCAAGCGCCTGGGTTTCGAGGCGGCGGCGACGGCGATCCAGGACGCTTTTCTCGGCGGCCGCAAGGAGGAGGCGGTTGCGGCGGTGCCGGACGCGCTTGTCGATGCGATCGCGCTCGTCGGTCCCGCCGCCCGC
>DATJLY010000098.1:0-16588 GCA_035509095.1 Allostellaceae bacterium
ACGGCACCAGGATGGTCGGCGGCGTGACGCCGGGGAAGGGCGGCAGCCGGCACCTCGACCTGCCGGTGTGGGACACGGTGCACGAGGCGAAGGCCGCGACCGGCTGCACCGCCAGCGTCATCTACGTGCCGCCGCCCTCGGCCGCCGACGCGATCCTCGAGGCGATCGATGCCGGCATCCCGCTCGTCGTCTGCATCACCGAGGGCATCCCGGTGCTCGACATGGTGACCGTGAAGCGCGCTTTGACCGGCACCAAGACCCGCCTCATCGGCCCCAATTGTCCCGGCGTGATAACGCCCGAGCAGTGCAAGATCGGCATCATGCCCGGCCACATCCACGCCAAAGGCCATGTCGGCATCGTGTCGCGCTCGGGCACCTTGACCTACGAGGCGGTGGCGCAGACCACCGCGGTGGGGCTGGGCCAGTCGAGCTGCGTCGGCATCGGCGGCGACCCGGTGAACGGCACCAGCTTCATCGACTGCCTCGAGATGTTCCTCGCCGACGACGACACCGAGGCGATCGTGATGATCGGCGAGATCGGCGGCTCGGGCGAGGAAGAGGCCGCCGAGTTCTACCGCCGCAGCAAGGTCAAGAAGCCGATGGTGGGCTTCATCGCCGGCGCGACCGCGCCCCCGGGTCGCCGCATGGGCCATGCCGGCGCCATCATCTCGGGCGGGACCGGCACGGCCCAGGCCAAGATGGAGGCGATGCGCAGCGCCGGCATCACCGTCGCCCAATCGCCGGCGGCACTCGGCAGCACCATGCGCGACGTGCTGAAGCGCTGAGCGCCATTTTCGCGACAATTGATAATCGCCGCGCCCTTTGTCGGCACCTCCTTTGCGCCGGCGCGGCATCCGCCAAAACGATCATCTGTACCATAAATGCGGTCAATTGTCAAGCGCCATCGCGGGACGAGGTTGGCGCGTGACGCGGCGGAAATTCATCTATGCGCTTGGTGGGGCGTCCCTGCTCCGGCAGCGGGCCTTCGCGGCCGAGCAGCATATCCGCCACATCGCCTGGCTGTCCGGTTTGGATGCGGACGATCCGCAGATCGTCGCCAATCGCAAGGCGCTGGTCAAAGGTTTGCGCGACCGCGGATTGAGCGAAGGGCAGGACTATGCGATCGAGTTCCATTCCGCCCTCGGGAATACGCCCGATTATGCAACGCTGGCCGCTCGGATCATCGCAACCAAGCCTGATCTCGTGCTTACATCCGGTGACGCCGCGTTGCCGGCGGTACTCTCGGCGACGAAGTCGATCCCGGTTGTTTTCGTGCAGGTCAACGACCCGGTGTCGCTTGGCTTCGTGCCTGGGTTGGCGCGCCCCAACGGCAACGCTACGGGCTTTACCCAGTTTCCTCCATCGATCGGCGGCAAATGGCTCCAGCTCTTGAAGGACGTGGCACCCAAGCTGCGCCGCGTCGGCATCTGGAGCTTTGACTCTCCCGCTGCGCGGTCGAACCTGCGGCTTCTGCTGCCTCCGATAAGACAGGCCGCCGCTTCGCTCGGCATCGACGCCGAGTTGCTCGACGTACAGAATGTCGGCGAAATAAGCCAAGCGATTGCACGCTTTTCGGGTTCGGGGAACGGCGGTCTCCTCTTCCCGCCGGAAATCGTGAGCCTGGTCCACCGCCAACAGATCGCCCGCGACGTGGCCGCGCACGGTCTGCCCGCAATATATCCTTACCAATTGTTCGTCGAGAGTGGCGGTTTGATGTCCTATTCAAGCGATCCGGCCGACGCCTTCTACAAGACCGGCGATTATGTCTATCGCATCCTGAACGGCGCAAAGCCTGGCGATCTTCCAGTTCAAGAACCGACGCGGTTTCAGCTCGTCGTCAACACGAAGGCGGCAAAGGCCATCGACCTCACTATCCCCAACGAATTGCTCACCACCGCCGACGAAGTCATCGAATGATGGATGGGCAGGCTTCGCGGCCCCCGCGCCGGCAGGCCGCTCTGCGCCAAAAGGGCGGCGGCCACGATCAACCGGGCTGCGCCCCGGCGTCCGCGTCGTTCGCGGGCCCGAGCGCTGGCAGATACCGGCCGAAATTCAATTCGAAGTCGCTTGGAACACCGTACCCGATACCGCGCACCTTCGCGCGGCGCGCTTGCGCGCTGGGCCAAGCCAAGGCTGGGAAGAACAGGTCGTTGCTCGACTGAAGCTCGGTCGCTGTCGGCCTGCCGAACCGATTGACCTGCGCCTTCGCCGCGGCCAGCGCTTCTCGGTCGAACGAGGCCAGGCGCCGGACGAGCGCATCGACAAACGAGTCCAGGTCGCCGTCGTCCAGCGACCGGTTCACCCAGCCGTAATGGTCGGCGACATCAGCATCGAAATCGTCGCCGCTGAGCACGATCTCGAGGGCCCGCGAACGGCCGACCAGGCGCGGGAGCCATTCCAGCGCGCCGCCGCCCGGGACCAGCCCGACGCCGATCTCGGGATTGCCGAACAAGGTGCCTTGCCGGCTGGCGAAGCGCATGTCGCATGCCAGCACGAACTCGTTGCCGATGCCGCGCGTCCGGCCGCGAATCTTGGCGATGCTCACCACCGGCGCGGACGAGAGACGCAGCACAAAGTCGCGCCAAAGGTCCAGCACTCCAGGCCGCTCGGCCGCTTTGGACACGTCGAGATGAGCGATGAAAAAATCGGGATTGGCCGACTGAAACACCACGGCCTTCACGGACGGATCCGCCTCGACGCCTGTCATTATCGTTCCCAATTCGACAATCGTTGTGGGAACAAACATATTGATCGGCGGGTTGCTGAAGGTGATCGTCCACCGGCCCGGATTGGTGCGGTCTATCTTGAACTGCGACGTGTCAGACATGGCACATCTCCTGCGTCGGTGGCCGATCCGTTTTGCGTCGACCCGACCTCGGGACGCGGCAGCTTGCCGATCGACCATCTTGGTCGTGACTCTATCTGTAGCCCGCGGCCGGTTCCTTCCATTGTGCGATGGTATTGGTCGAGGCGGCAGCGATGACCGGCCCGTATCCCGCTGGGTTTGATCAAATTGAAATCGGGAGTGTTCAATCGCCGGCACGCCCGCGAAGGCAAAGTGGGCTCCGGGACAACGCCGATGCCGGTTTCGTGCGCGGAATGCCCGACGCGTTCCGGTGGGCTTCCCAACACGCTATCGAACCGAGCAGGCCCACCCATGAAAACGACCAGACCGTCCGAAACCATCAACCTGGATCGCCGCCGTCTTTTGGGCTCCGCCGCGGCGAGCATCGCCGTTGCAGGGGCCGCCAGCCTGTTTTCCGCAGGTCCGGCCACCGCGGCCCAAGGCGACGCGATCCGCCCATTCCGCTTCCATGCTCCGCAAGAACAGCTCGACGACCTCCGCCGGCGCATCGCGGCGACCCGGTGGCCCGATCGGGAGACCGTTACGGATGACACCCAGGGCGTGCAGCTCGCAACGATTCAGAAACTCGCGCGCTATTGGCAAACCGGCCATGACTGGCGCAAGGTCGAGGCCAGGCTAAACGCTTTGCCGATGTTCATGACCGAGATCGACGGTCTCGACATCCATTTCATCCATGTTCGGTCGAAACATGAAAATGCGCTGCCGCTCGTCGTCACGCACGGGTGGCCCGGCTCGATCATCGAGCAGCTCAAGATCATCGGACCGCTCACCGATCCCACCGCCCATGGCGCGAGCGCCGCGGATGCGTTCGACATCGTGATCCCGTCGTTGCCGGGCTATGGATTCTCGGGCAAGCCGACCGCTACCGGCTGGGATATTGCCCATATCGCGCGCGCATGGGTCGCGCTGATGACGCGTCTCGGATACCCACGCTTTGTGGCGGCGGGCGGCGACGTGGGCGCGCAGGTCGTCGACGAGCTGGGCGTGCAGGCGCCGCCGGAATTGCTCGGCATCCACTCGAACATGCCCGGCACCGTTCCGGACGACATCTCCAAGGCGATCAATTTCCACGAACCGGCCCCGGCCGGTCTCTCGCCCGACGAACAGCATGCGTGGGATCAGCTCGACTTTTTCTATAAGAAAGGGCTGGGTTACGCCGAGGAGATGTCGCTCCGCCCGCAGACGCTTTACGCACTTCAGGATTCGCCGATCGGCCTCGCGGCATGGATCCTGGATCACGACCGGCGCAGCTATGAGCTCATCGCGCGCGTGTTCGACGGAAAGACCGAAGGCCTTACCCGAGACGACATCCTCGACAACATCACGCTTTATTGGCTGACGCGGACGGCCGTGTCCGCGGCGCGGTCCTATTGGGATTACAGCGCCACGGCGAAGAAGGGGTTTTTCGACGTGAAGGGCGTCACCGCCATTCCGGTGGCGGTCAGCGCGTTCCCCGACGAAATCTACACCGCCCCGCGGAGCTGGGCCGAGAAGGCCTATCCCAAGCTCATTTATTACCGCAAAGATCCCAAAGGCGGGCACTTCGCGGCGTGGGAGCAGCCGCAATTCTATTCAGAAGACATTCGGGCGGGCCTCCGGCCTTTGCGCAGCTCGACCTGAGACGGCGGGGGCGCGGGCGAGATGGCTTCGCCCGCCGCCTCGATCTTGGGCCGGCCGTCCGGTGCCGGCGACCCCCATTTCGTACAAACCGAAAGTCTGATCCACCCTGACTGAGGTGCACGCAATGCTGCGTTGCAGCATGTTTGCCCGTGTCCTGGTTCGGAATCGGGTAATTTGTTACGGTGCTCGTTGAGAATCACTTGCAATAGGATCACTTTCGATATATCGAATGCCGTACGAAACATCTAAAGGTCCTTCTCCTTTGTCCTCCGTTTCCACCACGTCCGCGCCGGCCGCCGTGCCGCGCCGCCACCCCTCCTTCGCGTCTCTGCGCCACGCGGGCTTCCGTCCTTATCTCGTCGGCAACGCGCTCGCCATGATGGCCGACAGTATCGAGCACGTGATCAGCTATTGGGTCATGTATCAGAAATTCCATTCGCCGGCCTTGGGCGGGTTCGCGGTGATCTCGCACTGGGTCCCGTTCCTGCTGTTCGGCGTATGGTCGGGAGCGCTCGCCGACCGGTTCGATCCGCGCCGCATCATCCAGATCGGCATGGCGCTGTTCATGCTGTGCTCGCTGACCTGGGCCGTGCTGTTCCATCTGGGATGGCTCGAGGAATGGCATGCGGTCGCGATCCTCACCGTCCACGGCAACGCAAGCCTGTTCTGGGGCCCCGCGTCCCAGGTCCTGATCCACGACATCGTGGGACCCGAAGAATTGCCGAGCGCGGTGCGGCTCATGGCGACCTCGCGCTATCTCGGCCTGTTGGCAGGGCCGGCGGTCGGCGGCGTGATCCTGCTGGCGCTGGGGCCGAGCCACGGGCTTTTGCTCAACAGTCTGATCTACCTGCCGCTCACTTTGTGGCTGGCACGGGCGCCTTACGGGCCGCGCTTCCGCAAGGAAAAGATCGTGAGCCAGCGCATCCGCGGCCTCGACGATCTGGTCTCGACGGTTCAGATCGTGGCGAGCGTGCGGGTGCTCGCGGCCATGACCGTGCTGACCGGCGCCTATGCGCTCCTCGTCGGCAATGCCTATCAGGCGCAGATGCCGGGCTTTGCCCGCGATCTGGGGCACGGCGATCCCGGGGTGCTCTACAGTTTGCTGTTGGGCTCCGACGCGTTGGGCGCGTTTCTGGCCGGGATCGTGCTCGAGGGAAGCGGGTGGCTGCTTCCCAAGGCGCGAACGGCATTCGCGCTCGCGATGCTCTGGTGCTGCGCCATCTCTGCTTTCGCGCTGGCGCCCACCTATCCGATGGCGCTGGTGGCGCTGTTCTGCGCGGGTTTCCTCGAGCTCTCGTTCAACTCGATGGCGCAGACCCTGGTGCAGCTCAACGCGCCCACCGACATGCGCGGCCGGGTCATAGGCTTTTTCGGCATGAGCGCCATTGGGCTGCGCGCCTTCAGCGGCGTCACGGTCGGCATCGGCGGCAGCCTTTTGGGCATCCACCGCTCGGTCGCGACCTGCGCGGTGATCCTGCTCGTGGTGATCGCCGGGCTCGCCTGGTCGATGCGGGCAAAGCCGGTGCCGGCGGAATAGACCGGGCGGCAAGCCCCTGTCAGGCTCATCCGATCGAGCTATAATGGCCCGATGAAGAAAGCCAGCATAACCGAAGCGAAGAACAATCTGAGCTCCCTGATCGACGGCCTGAAAGCCGGTTCCCCGGTTTTGATCGTCGACCGGGGCCGCCCGGTCGCGCGGCTTGAGCCCGTCGTCGCGAGCGGCGGGGCCGGACAAGAAGGGCGGTTGGCTCGTCTCTTCCGCCAAGGCTTGCTGCGGCCGCGGCGAGCCCCGTTGCCGCGCTCGTTCCTGACCGAGGACCTGCCCCGTGCCGAGGATGGCGTGTCCGTGGTCGCGGCCCTGCTGGACGAGCGCCGGGACGGGCGATGATATTTTGGGATGCGTCGGCGATCGTGCCGCTGCTGATCGCGGAACCGGCATCGCGCGCCATGCAGACGCTGTTGGCCCGCGATCTCGACATGGCGGTCTGGTGGGGCTCGGAGATCGAATGCGTTTCGGCCGTCTCTCGCCGCGAACGCGAGGCGGGTCTCGGCGCGCGCGTCGCGGCGCGCGCGCTGGCGCGGCTGACGCAGCTCGCGGACCATTGGAACGAGGTCGAGCCGAGCGAAATCGTGCGCGAGACCGCCACGCGCTTCCTTCGCGTCCATCCGCTCCGCGCCGCTGATGCGCTGCAATTGGCGGCCGCCTTCGTCGTCGCGGAAAATCGTCCCTCGTCCCTCGAACTCATCACGCTCGATGATCGACTTGGCGACGCCGCGCGGAAAGAGGGGTTCAAGGTTCTCGACGTCGCGTCGGCGTGACCCCGGCCTCTCACGCGGCGGCGATGGTCTCGTCGATCCAACGCGCGAGCCCGACCGCATCGGCATCTTCCTGCTCGAAGCCCATCACCTGCAGGCCGAGCGGCAATCCTTCCGACCGGAGCAGCGGCAATGACACTGCCGGGATGCCGAGCTGCGAGCCGGGCACGACGAAGATCGGGTCGCCGGTCGAGCCGAGCCCTTGGGGTGCCGCGGCCGGCGCGGACAGCGTGATGCAGCCGGCGCCAAGGGATTTGAGCCGCGCATAAAGAGCCCGCGACCGCGCGCGCTCGGCCAAGAGCTTCTGATAATCCTCGAGGCTCATCGCTTCGGCCGCGGCAAGGCGCTCGATCATGGTGCGGCTGAGGCCTGGCCGGTCGCGATAGACATTGATGGGCCACCGCCCTTCCCAAGTGTTGATCAGGCGCGACACGCGCATCGTGTCTTGCAGCACTTCTTCAACGGCGGCGATGTCGGCGTGGTCGGACCGGCCGATGATCTCGACGCCGGCCGCGCGCAGCTTGCCCGCCGCCGCCGCGAACGCCTCTTTCGCGTCGGAACGCGCCGTGGCCCAGCCCGCCGTCTCGAGCATCACGAGCCGCTGCGGCTTCCGCGCGGGCGGCAGGTCGCGCGAGCCCGAAAGGCCGGGATAGCCGGGATCGCCGCCCGCACGCGCCGAAATCTCGCGGCAGGTGAGCCAGGCATCGGCCAGGCTTGCCGCGAGCGCGCCGTCGCAGCTTTGCGACAGCCCGTCATAGCTGCCGCCGCGATTGACGCCGCCGAGGCTCGGCTTGAATCCCACGACGCCGCAATAACTTGAAGGGCGCAGGATCGAGCCGATCACTTGCGTCCCGAGGCCCGACGGCAGCATGCCGACCGCGACCGCGGCGGCCGACCCGCTCGACGAGCCGCCGGGCGTGCGGTCGAGGTCCCAGGGATTGCGCGTGCCGCGCGGCTCGCTCGCCGCGAACTCGGTGGTGACGGTCTTGCCGACAACGACCGCCCCCGCCTCGCGCAGCGCCGCCACGGTCGCGGCATCGCGGTTGGTGCGCCACGCGACGAAAAGGGGCGAGCCCTGCTCGGTCGGCATGTCTTCGGTCTCGATGATGTCTTTGATGCCGACCGGCATGCCGTCGATCCGCGACAGCGGCTTCCCGTCGCGCCATCGCGCCGTGGCGCGGTCGGCCGCCGCCTTGGCGCCTTCCTGGTTCATCACGACGAAAGCGCCGATCGCCGGCTCGAGCTCGGCGATCCGCTCGAGACAGCGCTCGAGATAGGCGCGCGGCGTGTCCTTTCCATTCGCGAAATCGGCGGTGGCGGAATGGAACGGGCGCCGGGTGGGATGCGGCGTGGCGGGTCTCATGATGGGTGCTCCTTCGGTGTGACGACGGCAATGGTGCCGCGCGTGGCGGTGACAACGACCGCAGTGCCTTCGGGCAGGTCGGGTCCTTCGGCGATCCAGACCGTATCGCCAAGACGAACGCGCCCTTGGCCGTTGGTGAGAGACTGGGTCACGACGCCGTGCGCGCCGATGATCTGGCGACCCCGCTCATTGAGCGCGAAACCGCCCGCGCGCGTCCCGCCCATCCGCTGATAGACGAAATAGCCTATGCCGCAGCTCGCGATCGAGGCCGCCGCGAAGAGGATGAACTCGCCCTCGAGCGGCAAGCCGAAGAGGAAGCCGCCGATCGCGGTGATCCCTGCGCCGGCCGCGATCCAGATGAGATAGAAGCCCGGCGCGTGGAGCTCGGCGAGGCCGATGACGAGTGCGGCGACGGCCCAGATCCACGGCCTCACGGCCCGGCCGTCCCCGCGGCCCGGCCCGGTGCGATGCCGCTCTTTGCCAGCTCCGCGATGCCAGCGATCGCGCCGACCAGGCCGCCCAGCTCCATCGGCATCAACACAAGCCGCGTGTTTTGCGAGCGGCCGATCTGGGCCATGGCGTCCACATATTTCTGAGCCACGAAATAATTGAGCGCCTGGACGTTGCCTTCGTTGACGGCCTTCGAGACGAAGGTGGTCGCCGCGGCCTCGGCCTGCGCCAGCCGCTCGCGCGCCTCGGCATCCCGCCGCGCGGCTTCGAGGCGCCCTTCGGCGGCGAGGATTTGCGATTGCTTGGCGCCTTCGGCCTGAAGGATCGCCGCCTGCTTCACGCCTTCGGCCTGCAGCACGTTGGCGCGCTTTTCACGCTCAGCGGTGAGCTGTTTTGCCATCGAGGCGACGACGTCCTCGGGCGGCCGCACATCCTTCAATTCGACGCGCGTGATCTTCGTCCCCCAGGGATGCGAGGCCTGATCGAGGACGCGCAGCAGACGGTCGTTGATCTCGTCGCGCTTCGACAAGGTCTCGTCGAGATCGAGCGCGCCGATCGCCGAGCGGATATTCGTCATCGTGATGTTGGTGATGGCCTGCTCGAGGCTTTGCACCTCGTAGGCGGCCTTGGCGGCGTCCAGGACCTGATAGAACACGATCCCGTCGACGGTGACCGAGGCATTGTCCTTGGTGATGACAAGCTGGCTCGCGATCGGCAGCACGGTCTCCTGAACGTTCACCTTGCGGCCGATCGTGTCGATATAGGGGATGATCAGGTTGAGACCGGGATGGAGCGTGGTGCGATAGCGGCCGAACCGCTCCACCGTCCATTGCTGCCCCTGCGACACGGTCTTCACGCCGGCGGCGATCGTCGCCAGCACCAGCACCGCGAGCACGATCACGAACACCAGGAATGCGCTCATGCGTCGATCCCCCTCACTGCCGCACTCGTGTGCCCCTCGCGTTCTTGAATGCGGCGGTTGGGTCTGTCAAGCTTGCCTCGGCGCAGAAGGAGACAGCGAGATGCACAAGGTCGTGATTCCGTCATCCGTCACCCAACGCGTCATCGCCCGCCGCGGGCGCGCCCATTGCTTCGACAATCTCGATCCCGCCAAAACGGCGCTCGTGGTCGTCGACATGCAGAACGCCTTCATGATGGACGGGGTCGGCCACGCCGTGTGCGAGGAGGCACGCGAGATCGTGCCCAATATCAACCGCCTGGCGCGCGCGGTTCGCGCGACGGGAGGCGCCGTCGTCTGGATCAAGACGCTATTCACCGAAGCGTCGCTCACCGAGTGGTCGAACGGCTATGGCATCCTGGCGCCGGACCGCCGCGCGAAGCGGATCGAGGCGCTGAGCAAAGGCGGCAAAGGGTACGAGCTTTGGGATGCGCTCGACGTCGCGGACCGCGATCTCATGGTCGACAAGCAGCGCTTCAGCGCGTTCCTGCCCAACTCCTCCAATCTCGCCGAGATCCTGCGCGGCAAGGGCATCGATACCGTGCTGATCACCGGCACCGTCACCAACGTGTGCTGCGAATCATCGGCGCGCGACGCGATGATGATGAATTTCAAGACCATCATGCTCGCCGACGGCAACGCGGCCGCCAACGATGACGAGCACAACGCGTCGCTTGTCGCGTTCTATCTGACGTTCGGCGACGTGATGACGACGGATCAGGCGATCGAGTACCTGACGCGGAACGCGCACGCCGCAGCGGCACAATGAGCGAGGAGCGGTGACGATGTTGTTCAACAAGCCCCATCTCGAATTCCACCCGATCGACATGCAGAAAGGGTTCGAGATGATCGACGGCTATCCGCCGGGCATCCAGCAAAAGATCCTCGCAAGCGACCTCGACGAGCAGCATCAGAAGGGAAGCCGCACGCGGCTTCTGCGGTTCGAGCCGGGCTCTTTCACCACGGCGCCCTTCGTCCACGACCATTGGGAAGAGGTCTATCTCGTCTCGGGCGATCTCGTCGTCGGCAACGACGCGCAAGGCAAGGGCGGAAGGCCGTTCCACGCGCCCACTTATGCCTGCCGCCCGCCCGGCGCGAAGCATGGACCGTTCCGGTCGGACACGGGATGCCTTCTCTACGAGATCCATTATTACGACGAAGCAAAGTGACGCCGACCGCCCAAATTGATCGTCATGGCCGGGCTCGCCCCGGCCATCCCCGTGTTTCGGTCGCTTTTCGCTTGCCGTGGATGCCCGGAACAAGTCCGGGCATGACGAGTTTCTAGCGGCGGCGCGAACCCAAAGGGTCTTGCAGGATGAAGCTCGCGATCCCCGATCTGATCTCGCCGTCCTATTTCCCGGCGGCGGCCGCGGTCGAGCTTGGCTTCTTCCGCGAGGAAGGGCTCGACGTCACGCTGCAGCTCGTCTATCCGGTCGATAATTGCTATCGCCAGCTTCGCGATGGCGGGGCCGACTTCGTCGGCGGGTCGGCCCATTCGGCGCTTGCCGCGTTTCCGGAATGGAACGGCGTGAAGCTCCTCTGCGCCCAGGGGCAGGGGATGTACTGGTTCCTGGTCGTGCATCGCGATCTCAATGTCGCGCGCGGCGATCTGGGCGCGCTCAAAGGCCGCACCATCGGCGCCGCACCCTGGGTCGATATGGGGTTGCGGCGGCTCTTCATCGCGGCGGGCATCGACCCCGAGCGCGAGGGCATAAAGATCGCGCCGGTGCCTGGCGCCTTCTCCGGCGGTACCGTCAATTTCGGCCTCGCCGCCGCGAAAGCGCTCGAGGAGCGCAAGATCGACGGGTTCTGGGCCAACGGCATGGGCGCCGAGGTCGCGGTCCGCGGCGGCTATGGCAGCGTCGTCATCGATGTGCGGCGGGGCGACGGACCGAAAGCGTGCTTTGACTATACGATGGCGGCGGTCGCCACGACCGACGCGCTGATCGCGCGCGAGCCCAAGGCGGCCGCCGGCGCCATCCGCGCCATCGTGAAGACGCATCGCGCGCTCAAAGATGATGTCTCGCGCGCGACGGCGGTCGGGAAAAGTCTGTTCCCGGCGGCGGAGGCGGCGCTCATCGCCGAGCTGATCCGGCGCGACCTGCCGTTTTACGACGCGACCATTTCGGAAAGCTTTGTCGCCGGCATGAACGCATTCGCACGCGACGTGGGCGTGCTGAACGGCAGGCCTGCCTATGCGGACGTGGTGGCGACGCAATTCAGCGCCTTGTGGCGCGGCTAGGAGGGAGCATGGCACGTCTTGACGGAACCGCCGCGATCGTGACCGGCGCGGCGCAGGGAATCGGGGCGACCTACGCCCGCGCGCTCGCGGCCGAAGGCGCGCGGGTCAGCCTGTGCGACATCGAATCGCCAAGCGCCGTGGTCGAGGAGATCCGCGCCGCCGGCGGTCAGGCGATCGGCCGCGTATGCGACGTGACCGACGCGCAAGCGGTGGCGGCGATGGTGCGCGCGACCGACGAGGCATTCGGCGGCGTGCAGGTGCTCGTCAACAACGCGGCGCTGTTCGGCAAGATCCCGATGAAGCCGTTCTTCGAGATATCGTCCGAGGAATGGGACCGCGTGATGAGCGTCAACACGCGCGGGCCGTTCGAATGCGTCAAGGCGGTGCTGCCGGTGATGAGGCGCCAGCATTATGGCAAGATCATCAATATATCCTCGGGCACGGTCTTCAAGGGCACGCCGATGATGCTCCACTACGTGACCTCGAAAGGCGCGGTCGTCGGCATGACGCGCGCCTTGGCGCGCGAGCTGGGCGAGGACGGCATCTGCGTCAACGCGCTGGCGCCGGGCCTGACCCTAAGCGAGGTGGTGAAGGGGCGGAACGATTATGGCGCGATGCGCACCGCCAATGTCGCGACCCGGTCCCTGAAGCGCGAAGAGGAGCCCAAGGACCTTGTCGGCGCGCTCCTCTTCCTTGCCTCGCGCGACAGCGACTTCATGACCGGACAGACCATGCTGGTGGATGGCGGTTCGGCGATGCATTAGACTTGGGCCCCAGGGTCTCCAGGAGGATCAAGATGGATTCGACGTTCCGCGATCCCGCGCTCGAGGAATTCGACACCACCCGGCTTCTTGCCAACGCCCACGAGCAGGCGGTCAAGCGGCGCTATGAAGACTTCATGATCGTCGATGTCGACGCGCATCATTACGAGAACGAGTCGCACACCGAGATCACCGAATTCATCGAGGACCCGGTCTTCCGCAACGAGACGCGGAGCCAGGGCTGGGGCCGCCGCGGCGTCGCCGACCCCGACGCCAATTACCAGAACATGGGCGGGCGCATCACCCGCATCTTCCAGCGCGGCAAGGAAAAGACCCCCGCCGGCGACTTCCGCGACATCACGCTGACCAAGCGCTGGATGGACGCGATGGGGATCGACGTGATCTGCCTTTTCCCGACGCCGATGCTGACCTTGGGCATGTCGCCGCGCCCCGACAGCGAGGTTCAGCTTGCGCGCGCCTATAACCGCTGGCTTTGCGACAAGGTGCTGGCGCACGAGCCGCGCATCCGCTCGATGCTCTACCTGCCCTTCAATCATCCCGAGGGCAGCATCAAGATGATCGAGGATTTCGCCGACCGGAAAGGCGTGATCGGGTTCATGGTGACGGCCCCGCGCCACCGCGGCGTGTTCGACAATTGCTACATGCGGGTCTACGAGATGCTGCAGGAGCGCGGCCTGCCGCTCGCCTTCCACGGCGGGTTCAGCTGGCAGGAGCCCGCTTTCTCGCTCGCCAACCGGTTCATCGTGGTGCACGCGCTGGGCTTCACCTTCTACAACATGCTGCATCTGTCGAACTGGGTCATGAACGCGCTGCCCGAGCGGTTCCCGAAGCTCAAGACGATCTGGATCGAAAGCGGGCTCGCCTGGGTCCCGTTCCTGATGCAGCGGCTCGACAACGAGTACATGATGCGCACGTCCGAGGCGCCCGGCCTCAAGAAAAAGCCGAGCGACTATATGCGCGACATGTTCTTCACCTCGCAGCCGATGGAGATGGTGGAGAATCTCGACGTGCTGCAGCAGACCTTCAAGCTGATGCAGGCCGAATCGCAGCTCCTTTATTCCTCAGACTATCCGCATTGGGACATGGATTTGCCGAGCACGATCTACGACCTGCCGTTCTTGAGCGAGCAGGGGCGGCGCAACATCCTGGGCGAGAACGCGCGGAAGCTGTTCAATCTCGAGCCGCTTCTTGGGGCGGCCAAGCAGCAGCGCCTCGCCGCGCGGACCGCGGCGCAATAGGCGCGGCGTCCGCGTCCTCAATCGGCGGCGATCACGGGCTCGCGGGCGGCCGCCACCCATTCGCGCCACAGCGCGATGAGCGCCGCCATCACGGTCGGGCCGAGAAACAGGCCCACAAGGCCGAACGCCTCGAGCCCGCCCAGGATGCCCAACAGCACCCACAGGAACGGCAGCTTGACGGCGCCGCCGATCAGGACCGGCCGGACGAAATGATCGGCCACGAACACGACGAGCGCGCCGATGCCGACGAGCACCAGCGCCGGAACCAGGCCCGAATCCGATAGCAGCACCAAGGCGCCGATGCCGAAGATGAGGGGTGCGCCGAACGGGATCATGCCCAAGACCGCGGTGAGGCCGCCGAACAGCACCCCATGCGGCACGCCCAGCAGAACATAGGCGAAGCCCATCACGATCCCCTCGCCCAGCCCCACCAGCACGAGGCCGTTCACCGTGCCGCGCACCGCAAGCACCATCTGCACGCCGACGCGCCGTCCCTGGGGCCCGACCAGCCGAACGGTCAGCGCCTCGAGGTCGGAAACGAGCTTTTGCCCATCGCGATAAAGGAAGAACAGCGACAGCAGGGTGAAGATCAGCACCGTCGACCGGCGCGCAAGCTGGCGGCCGAGCGACTGGATCCAATCGATCGCGACGCCGCGGTCGAGCCGCCCCAGCAAGGCCGCGGCGGCATGCGGATCGGCAAGGTTCGCCTGCCACCATCTGGCGACATAGGGACCAAGCCGCGGCACGTCGTTGAGCCAGTCGGGCACCGGCAGGCCGGTCCGGTCGATCGTCGGCAGATAGCGCGCCACGAACAGCGCCTCGCGGCCAAGCTCGATGGTCGCAAGCGCCAGCGGCACCAGAAACACGAGGCCGACAATGAACGTGAAGGCGAGCGGCGCGATGACGGTGCGATGGCTCTCCACATGGGCCAGCCGCACGAACCGGCTGTAAAGCGGCCAGGTCGCGACCGCGAACACCGTCGCCCAGACCAACGCCGGCACGAAATCCCACAGGATCCACAGGCCAAGCGCCACGAGCAAGGCCGTGACGGCAAGGCGCGCCGCACGCTGAGACGGGGGCCGCTCCATCGAGCCTGACTTCAGGTCGCCGATTTCAGCCCGTAGAAGCGTTGGGCGTTGCGGAACATCACCCCTTCCTTGTCGGGCATGGCGATTTCGGGGTTGTTCAGGAACTCGTCGATCTCGTGCTTGCAGGTCTCGTTGTTGACCTCGTGCGGGAAGTCGCTCGAATAGACGAAGGCGCCGCCGCCCAGGATGCGGATCGCCTGGGCCATCATCGGCTCGTCGCCTTCGCAGCCGAAGAAGAGCCGCCCGTCGGCGATGTGCTTGCGGATATAGTCGGTGACGTTGACGTCCCAGGCCGGCGTCAGCTCGCGGCGCGGGTTGTATTGGATGTGGGTCTGATGCGCGCGCTGAAACCGCTCTTCGGCCATCAGCACCCAGGCGACGCCGCCTTCCATGAAGCCATAGCGGGCATGGGGGAAGCGATCGAACACGCCGTTGAACAGCATGCCGCCGAAATTGATCACGAGCCCCATCGGGTGCCCGAGCCCGTGCACCGGCGAATAGACATTCATCGTGTCGAGGCCGAGGCCGCTATGCGAGCCGCCATGGACGGCCAGCGCGCAGCCGAGCCGGTCCGCTTCCTCGTAGACGGGCCAATAGATTTTGGCGCCCAGATGGTCCGGCAGGCCGGTCGAGGGCAGCATCGCGCCGCAGAATCCCAGCTCCCGCACCGCGCGGCGCAGCTCCTTCACCGCTTCGGGCGGGTCCTGCATCGGGATCAGCGCCACCGCCTGGAACCGCGGGCTGTTGGTCAAGTAGGTGTCGTGGATCCAGTTGTTGTAGGCGCGGGTCGCGGCGATCGCCCAGTCGTAATGAAAGATCCGGCCATAGGCGAGGCCCCAGGTCGGATAGAGGACGGTCGACTCGATCCCGAGATCGTCGAGAAACTCGATCCACTCGCGCGGACCGACATCGCGGCGGAACGAGCCCGGCGGCGTCTGCCCCACGAAATTGTGGAAATGGTCGAGCGGCGGAAAGAGGCCGCGCGCGCCCGGCCAGTCGTGCGGCAGATGCTTCTCGATCGCCGCAAAGTCCTCCACCACGTGGCCGTCGCCGTCGATGATCCGCATCGCGCCGCTCCTTCGTTCAGTCGGATTTCTTCGCGCCGCCTTCGCGCTCGAACGTATAGCGGTGGCCCCACGTGTTGGCATAGTCGCGCTGGGCCGCCGCCGGAAGATAGCGATCCTCGAGCTCGCGGATGCGGTCGGCGCCGGCCATCGACTTCTGGTCGAGGAGGCCCCAGCGGGTCGCGCGCGCGGCCGCCGAGCGCTCGGCCAGCGCCTCGGGCCCGCGTTCGCGGAAATCGTTCAAGAGCTGCCAGATCGCCTGCACCGCGTAGGTCGAGGTGAAGGTCGGGTAGAGCGCGATGCGCACGCCCATCGCCTCGTATTCCGCCGGCGACGGCGCCGGCCCGTCGCCGCCCCAGATCGCCAGCACCGGCGCCGGGATTTCCTTGCAGGCGCGGCGGATATCCTCGCGCGTCGCCACCGTGTTGAGCCACACGAAATCGGCGCCGCCTTTCTCGACATAGGCGACCGAGCGCGCAAGCGCGTCGTCAAAGCTCGATCCCTCCGCGCCGATCGCATCGCACCGGGCGCAGATCACGAACTCGGGATCGACCTCGTCGCGCGCGGCCGCGGCCGCGCGGTACTTGCCCACCGCCTCGTC
>DATJLY010000099.1:0-2219 GCA_035509095.1 Allostellaceae bacterium
AACGCCGCGCGCATCACCCTGCTCGCCAAGGCGCTGCTGCCGCCGCCCGAGAAGTTCCACGGGCTGGCCGACATCGAGACGCGCTACCGGCAGCGCTATCTCGACCTGATTTCCAACCCGGCGAGCCGCGAGACCTTGCGGCGGCGCAGCCTGATCGTCTCGGTGATCCGGCGCCTGCTGATCGAGCGCGGCTTCCTCGAGGTTGAGACGCCGATGCTCCACACGATCCCGGGTGGCGCGACCGCCAAGCCCTTCGTCACACATCACAACGCGCTCGACATGGAGCTCTACCTGCGGATCGCGCCCGAGCTGCATCTCAAGCGGCTGATCGTCGGCGGCCTGTCCGAGCGGGTGTTCGAGATCAATCGCTGTTTCCGCAACGAGGGGCTGTCGCCGCGTCACAATCCCGAGTTCACCACCCTCGAGCTCTACCAAGCCTATGCCGACTACGCCGACATGATGGACCTGACCGAGGTCCTGATCGGCGGCGCTGCCGAGGCCGCTTGCGGCTCGACGCAGGTCAGCTACGCGGGCACCACGATCGATCTGACGCCGCCGTGGCCACGCCGCTCGATGGCGGGCCTGGTTCAGGACGAGACCGGGATCGATTTCCTGGCGCTCGATGGCGCGGCGGCGGCGGTCGCCGCGGCGCGCGGCCTTGGCTGCGATATCGCTGCCGAGTCGAGCTGGGGCCATGCGCTCGAGGCGGCCTTCGCGCATACCGTCGAGCCGGGTCTGATCCAGCCGACCCACGTGACCGACTTTCCGCGCGACATCTCGCCGCTCGCCAAGGCGCATCGCGGCGGTGATCCGCGTCTGGTCGAGCGCTTCGAGACCTACGTCAACGGCTGGGAAGTCGCCAATGCGTTCTCCGAGCTGACCGATCCGCGCGATCAGCTGGCCCGCTTCGAGGCGCAGATGCAGGCGCGCGCCAGCGGCGACGAGGAAGCACAGATGCTCGACGCGGATTTCGTCGCCGCGCTCGAATACGGCATGCCGCCGACCGGCGGGCTGGGCATCGGCATCGACCGGCTCACGATGCTGCTGACGGACAGCGCATCGATCCGCGACGTCATCGCCTTTCCGACCATGCGGCCGCGTGGCTGAAAAATGCGTTCTTACTGACTCGCCCAGATGATGCGCGCCATCCAGGCGAGCTCGGCGATCGCGATGTTGAGCTTCGGGTGCGCCGTGTTGAACGGCGCCAGCTCGACGCTGCGCGACCCGTCGCGCTGCAGCACCTTGGCCAACAGATCGCCGGTCTTGAGCCGGACCACGACCCGATCGCCGCGCCGCGCGCTGGCGGTCGGCGAGACGATGATGACGTCGCCGTCGCGGTAGCACGGCTCCATGCTCTCGCCGGTGATCTCGAGGGCGAAGGCCGTCGGGTCGTCGATCGCGGGAAACGCCACCTGGTCCCACGCGTCGCCCGCCGGGCATCCGCGCTCGTCGAACATACCGGGCTCGCCCGCCTGGGCGTAGCCGAGCACGGGGATATGCCGGTGCGGCGAAGCGTTGCTGTCGATCAGGCTGACGAACTGGGCGAGCGAGCATGTCGTCGCCTCGAGCACTTTGGCGAGGCTCTCGGTCGACGGCCAGCGCAGCTTGCCGTCGCGCGTCACGCGCTTGGACTTGTTGAAGGTGGTGGGGTCCAGCCCGGCCCGCCGGGCGAGGCCCGAGGCCGTCAGCCCCTTCTCGCCAGCCAGACGATCGAGCGCCCGCCAGATGTCGCTGTGGCGCAGCATCGCGCGCGCTTGGGGGATGGCGGATCGGGCGGTCACAGGACTAAATTCCCCTAGACGACAGCCGGGATGCGGCCCCCGGCAGCCTGTCAAACCTCAAACTAACGGTAAATTATCCATTTTTCATCCATCGGTTGTACCGATTCCTGTCGCGGGCCCTGCGGCATGGGTCCGGCCACGGGGCGGGCGGTGCTCGATCAGGCGGTTTCTCCCAACCGGCGCTTCGGCTAGTGTGCGACGCCATGGCGGCTTCGCTCATCTATCACTTGGCACGTCGCGCCGATTTCGAGCGCGCGCACGAAGCGGGTCGCTACGACGGCGCGCGCGAGGACGCGGCCGACGGCTTCATGCATTTCTCGACCGCCGATCAGGTCGTCGAGAGCGCGGCGCGCCACCGGGCGGGCGAATCCGACCTGATGCTGGTGGCGGTGGATCCCGACCGGCTCGGCGGCGCGCTGCGCTGGGAGCCGGCGCGCA
>DATJLY010000100.1:0-2115 GCA_035509095.1 Allostellaceae bacterium
GACCACATCGACCATGTGCAGATCACCGTCGCCGAGACGGTGGGAGTCGAGCGTCGCGGCAAATTCTACGAACAGACCGGCGCGCTCCGCGACATGGTGCCCAATCACGTGTTCCAATTGCTGACCATGACGGCGATGGAGCCGCCATCGAGCTTCGATCCCGACGCGGTGCGCAATCACAAGACCGACGTTCTGCACTCGATAGCGCCCGTGCGGCTCGACTGCGCGGTGCGCGGTCAATATGGACGCGGCGAAATGCTCGGCAAAAGCGTCGATGATTACCGGCATGAGCCCAACGTAAGTCCGGACTCGGCGATCGAGACCTATGCCGCGCTGAGGGTCGAGATCGACACGTGGCGCTGGGCCGGCGTGCCGTTCTATCTTCGCACCGGGAAGCGGCTGAGCAAGCGCTGCACCGAAATCGCGATCCATTTCCGCCGCGCCCCTTTGTCGCTCTTCAAGGGGACCGATGTTTCGCAGATGGGCTCCAACTGGCTCATCCTGCGGATTCAACCCGACGAAGGCATCTCGCTGCAGTACCAGGTGAAACGGCCGGGCCCGACCGTGACGTTGGCGCCGATCCGGATGAACTTCGCCTATAAGGATTGGTTTCCGCCGCAACCGAGCGTCGGCTACGAGACGCTGATCTACGATTGCATGATCGGCGACCCGACGCTGTTTCAGCGCGCCGATATGGTGGAGGCGGCCTGGCGCATCGTGCAGCCGGTGCTCGATGCGTGGGGGGCGGAGCGGCCGGCCGATTTCCCGAATTATGCGGCCGGCAGCGCCGGCCCCAAGGCCGCAGACCGGCTCATCGCCGATGATTGCGGCTACGCCTGGCGGCCGATTGGCGCATAAAGCGCGCGGGACCTGCACATGAATTCCCGCCCGGAATACGGAAAGCTGTTGATCGTCGATGATCCGGCGGCGCTTGCGCGCGAGGCGTCGGGCCGGCTTCTCCGCTGGGCGATCGAGGCCGACGCGCCGGCGCGGATCGCGCTGTCGGGCGGTTCGACGCCGCGCCAGACCTATCAGGCGCTCGCGAGCCGGCCTTTTGTCGACCGGTTCCCATGGGCGAAGGTTCATTGGTTCTGGGGCGACGAGCGGTTCGTGCCGCCCGACCACCCGGACAGCAACTTCCGGATGGCGCGCGAAGCGATGCTGAACGTGGCGCCAGTGCCGCCCGCGAACATCCACGCGATCCCGACCGTGGGCGTCGATCCCGACATTGCGGCCGACCAATATGAGATCGAGTTGCGGCGCGCTTATGGCGGAACGCAGTTGGAGCCGGGACGCCCGCTGTTCGATGTCTGTCTTCTCGGTCTCGGCGACGATGGACATACCGCCTCGCTCATCCCTGGGTCCCCCGTGCTGGAAGAGCGGGGCCGCTGGGTCGCGCCGGTCATCGGCGGGCGCCCGGAGGTGCGGATCACCCTGACCTATCCGGCGATCAACGCGAGCCGGCACATCGCCTTCCTGGTGAGCGGCGAGGAGAAGCGACCCATTCTTCACGAGGTGCGCAGCGGAGGAAGTCGTGCGCCGGCGGCGCAGCTTGCGCCCTGGGGCGATCTCGTTTTCATTGCCGACCGCGCGGCGGCCGGTCCATGATGGCGAAGCGGGATGCGCTGAACCGTACAGGCCAATCGATATGACTGACCGCATTGCCCTCGTCGTGTCGGATGTCGACGGCACTCTCGTGACGCCGGACAAGATCTTGACCGAGCGGGCCCGCGCGGCGGTCGCGAGCCTTGCGCGGCACGGGATCGCGTTCACGATCATCAGCAGCCGGCCGCCTTTTGGCCTGAAAAAGCTGGTCGAGGCGCTGAACCTCCGGTTGCCGATCGCGGCCTTCAATGGTGGCGTGCTGGCCTTGCCCGATCTGACGCCGCTCGCGCGGCATCCGATCGGCGCCGATGCGGTGGGCAAGGCGGTTTCATGCTTTGAGGATTGCGGCGTCCTTCCCTGGCTCTTCACCGAGGATAATTGGCACATCCGCGACCGCAAGGGCGCCTATGTCGATCACGAGATCCGGACCGTGGATCGACCACCGGTCATCGTCGAGAGTTTCGCGCCGCTCTACGACCGCGCCATCAAGATCGTCGGCGCAAGCGCCGA
>DATJLY010000101.1:0-5947 GCA_035509095.1 Allostellaceae bacterium
CGGGGCTCGCGGTCACCCGCCACGGCTATGGCCGCCCGACGGCGCGCATCCCGGTGATCGAAGCGGGTCATCCGGTGCCGGACAAGGCCGGCATCTCGGCGACGACGCGCGCGCTCAAGCTTGCCGACGCGGCGGATGCCGAGGACCTAGTGCTGGTGCTTCTGTCCGGCGGCGCCTCGGCCAACTGGATCGCGCCGGCACCCGGGCTCACGCTGGAAGAGAAACAGGCGACGACCCGCGCGCTCCTCAAAAGCGGCGCCGCGATCGGCGAGATCAATACCGTGCGCAAGCATCTCTCGCGCATCAAAGGCGGGCGGCTGGCACAGCGCGCCTATCCGGCCAAGCTGGTGACGCTTGCCATTTCCGACGTGCCCGGCGACGAACCGGCGGTGATCGGCTCCGGTCCGACCATTCCGGACCCATCGACGCTCGCCGACGCCCGCGCCATCGTCGCGCGCTATGGGCTCGCGCTGCCCGAAGCCGTAACCCGCGCGCTCGACGATCCGCAGAACGAAACGCCGAAGCCCGGCGCGGAGATCTTCGCCGGCACGGACTATCGCATCGTGGCACGGCCGGCGGATGCGCTGGCGGCGGCGGCCGAGCAGGCGAAGGCCGCGGGCTACGAATGCATCATGCTCGGCGGCCGCTTGCAGGGCGAGGCGCGCGAGGTGGCGGCCGAGCACGCGCAGCGCGCGCTGGCGCTGCGTTCCGAGGGGCGCCGCGCCGTCATCCTCTCCGGCGGCGAATTGACGGTGACCTTGCGCGGCCACGGCCAAGGCGGACCCAACCAGGAATATGCGCTGTCGCTCGCCATCCACCTTGGCGGAGCCTCGGGCGTGAGCGGCCTTGCGGCCGACACCGACGGCACCGACGGCGGCGGCGGACGCGCCGACGATCCGGCCGGCGCTTTTGTCGATGATACGACACTGACACGCGCGCAAGTTGCCGGCCTCGATCCCGCCGCGTTTCTCGCCGACAACAATTCCACGGGGTTTTTCAATGGCATCGGCGACCTTTTTCGGCCAGGTCCGACCTTCACGAATGTCACGGACTTCCGCGCCATCGTCGTTGACAGTCCCTAGAGCGCGGTGGCTTTTGGTTGCATGATATCGCGCTCTAGAGCTTTGGTGGCGCATGATCTTTTCGGAAAACCGGTATCCACTTTTCCGGATCATGCTTTGAATTATCGACCGGAATCTGAACCGGACATGCGGGACGCGATTTATCCAGCCGAAGGCATCTCGACGCTTGTCCTCGCAGACGCGAGGAGAAAACGCGTCATGCCGCGCGTCATCAATTGGATTCCGCTGGTGCTGGCAGCTTTTTTCCTCGGTGCATGGGCAACTCCCGCGGCCGCCGATTTCCGGCTCTGCAACAACACCGCAAGCCGCGTGGGCGTCGCCATCGGCTATAAGGACGCCGACGGCTGGACCACGGAGGGCTGGTGGAATCTGCCCTCGCGCACCTGCGAAACCATCCTCAAGGGCAATCTCGTCGCACGATATTATTATGTCTACGCTATCGATTACGACCACGGCGGCGAGTGGATGGGGCAGGCCTTCATGTGCACCCGCGATAAAGAGTTCACGATTCGCGGCATCGCCGATTGCCTGGCGCGCGGCTTTGACCGCACCGGCTTTTTCGAGGTCGATACCGGCGAGCAGCGTGCCTGGACAGTACAGCTGACCGAAACGGGCGAGCAGGCGCCGCAACGGCCGCTGCCGGGCGGCAACGCGCTCGGGCCGCCGCCGGCGGCTCCCTCCGGAGCGCCGGTGCCGGCGGCGGGCACCCGCGCGGCCCCGGCGGCCGGGCCTGGAAATCAAAACCGATGAGGCGGCAGCGGCGCACGAAAGTGGTGGCGACGCTGGGGCCCGCTTCCTCGACCCGCACCATGATCGAGCGGCTGTTCCGCGCCGGCGCCGACGTCTTTCGCATCAACATGAGCCACACCAACCACGACAAGATGCGTGAGCTCGTGTCGACGATCCGCACGGTCGAGAACGATTGCGGCCGCCCGATCGGCATCCTGGTGGATCTGCAGGGGCCGAAATTACGGCTCGGCAATTTCAAGAACGACTCGGCGGAGATCGATGCCGGGCAGGATCTGGTGCTGGATACGGATCCGACGCCGGGCGATGCAACGCGCATTTATCTGCCGCATCCGGAAATCTTTGCCGCCATCAAGCCGGGCGACACGCTGTTGATCGATGACGGCAAGCTGCGCCTCACCGTGACCGCGACCGAACAGCAACGCATCGTCGCGCGGGTGAATGTCGGCGGCAAGATTTCGAGCCGCAAGGGCGTGAGCCTGCCCGACACGGTTATTCCGGTGGCGGCGCTGGCGGGCAAGGATATTGCCGATCTCGAAGCCGCGCTCGATGCCGGCATCGACTGGGTGGCGCTCTCGTTCATCCAGCGGCCGGAAGACATCGCGGAAGCGAAGAAGATCACGCGCGGGCGCGCTGCGGTGATGGCCAAGATCGAAAAGCCGCAGGCGGTGACGCGCTTGGAAGACATTCTCGATCTCGCCGACGCGCTGATGGTGGCGCGCGGCGACCTCGGCGTGGAAATGCCGCTGGAGAGAGTGCCGGGCGTGCAGAAGGAGATGACGCGGGTCTGCCGCCGCGCCGGCAAGCCGGTGATCGTCGCCACCCAGATGCTGGAATCAATGATCACGAGCCCGGTGCCGACGCGCGCCGAAGTCTCCGACGTCGCTACCGCGATCTTCGACGGCGCCGATGCGGTTATGCTGTCGGCGGAGTCCGCGGCCGGGCAATATCCGGTCGAAGCGGTGGCGACCATGAACCGCATCGCCGAGGAAGTGGAGAACGAGGCGATGTACGTGCCGTCGCTGCACGTTCTGCGCACCGAGCCGGAGCCGACCGGCGCCGATGCGATCGCGGCGGCGGCGCGGCAGGTGGCCGAAACGCTCGACCTCGCGGCGAACGTCTGCTGGACGAGCTCGGGCGCAACCGGCATGCGGGTGTCGCGCGAACGGCCGCAGCCGCCGACGGTGGCGATCTCACCAATGCTCGCGACCGGACGCAAATTGTCGCTGGTCTGGGGCGTGCACTGCGTCGTCGCCGAGGACGCGCGCGACCAGGACGACATGGTGGAGCGCGCCTGTCAGATCGCGTTTCGCGAAGGCTTCGCCAGGGCCGGGCAACGCATCATCGTCGTCGCCGGCGTACCGCTCGGCACGCCCGGCGCCACCAACATGATGCGCATCGCCTTCGTCGGCCCGGGCGCCGCCGCGGAGGCCTGAGCTTCGCGCAAGCCTACGACGCGCTGTCGCGCGAGTGAGCGGCGGTGCTTATTTCCTCGACCGCCTCGATCACGCGGTCGGCGGCCGCGTGGTGCAGCATGTGCCCGAAGCCCGGGAGCAGAACGACCTTGACGCAGGTCGCGGTGGCCGCGAGCTTCTCGCATTGGCGCGGCGGCGGCACCAGCGTATCGGTATCGCCGGCCAGGATGATGGTCGGCACCGAGAGCGCGGCGTAGCGCTCGGTCTGGCGCTGGAGAAATGTTTCGAGGCAGCCGACATCGGCCCAATTGGCCATCAGGCTTCGCGGCCGCAGCACCAGCATCGCGGCGCTGCGGCGCACATAGTCCTGCGGCATCGTCTGCGGCTGGAACGCTGCTTCCGACCCCGGCCGCATCAGCATCGCGCCAAGCGGAAAGGCGAAAGTGCGCGAATAGAGCCAGCCGACGGGCCCAGCGAGGATGGCGCTATACGTGGTCCTGTCCCACACGCCCGGGTGCGTCACCGGCGCGACCAGCACGAGGCCTGCTGTGCGCTCGGGACAATCGAGCGCGAAGGTGAGCGCCAGCGTGCCGCCCCAGGAATGGCCGACCACAATGGCGCGGGCGATGCCAAGCTGATCGAGAATGTTGCGCAAGACGGCGGCCTGATACGCCGGCGAAGCCCCCTGCCCGGCCGGACGCGCGCTGAAACCGAGGCCCGGCCGATCGACAAAGATCACGCGACGGCGCCCACCGAGACGTTCGCCGAGCGCCATGTGCACGTCTTCCAGATTGGCGCTGGCGCCGTGCAGCACCACGACCGGCAGCGCATCGCCGGCATCGCCCGGCCCGACCTCGATGATGTGCTGCGGAAAGCCGCCGACATCGACGAAACGCCCGCGCGGCCGGTGCGCGCGCTCGATCAGCCACGTGCCGATGAAGGTGATGAGCGCGGGAACACCGACAATCGCGACGATGATGACGAGGACGGCAGTCATGCTTTTTCTCACTTGCTCCGTGCGGGGCAACGCATACCCCCCTCCGGCGCGTTTCGGGCGCCACTTTTCGCCGGCGGAGGAGGAAATTTTAAGACCCGTTTTCGATTTAGCTCAGTTGAAAGCGGGCCGATCGGGAAATCGACCGCCTGTTCGGCGCAAGCCTGCCCCCTCCACCGCACTTCGTGCGGTCCTCCTCCCCCGCTTCGCGGGGGGAGGAATTTTTACAGTGGATTGCCGGCGAGCCAGTGGGTGCCGCGGGCGTAGAGGGCGTCAAGTACGGGGCCTTCGATGCCGGGCATGTCGGTTTTCACCTTGTAGCCGATCTTGTGCTGCAGATAGGCGAGATGCCGGTAGCCTTCGGGGAAGCTTTTGAGCAGATCCTGATCGAGCGAAAGCTTGGCCGCGGGATCGACCGGATCGAGCCGGTCTTTTTCGTAGATCGGCTGGCGCAGCACGAGGCCCCAGCGGCCCTCGCGCTTTTCGAAGAAGTCATAGAAGCGGCCGGTGCAGAGCACGTCGCAAATCACGCCTTCGACCGGCGCGCGCTGCGAGATCGTCATTTTGGTTTGCGCGATGGCGCGATGGCCGGACACCTCGACCGCGCAGCCGCCGAGGAAATGCAGGATGCGCACGCCGCGCGCCCAGCCTTCGTTGTTGACCTTGATGAACTCTTCGAAGCCGCCCTGAAACCAGGTCGCCATCATGCGCCCTTCCGGATGCCAGACGGTACGAAAGCGGTCCCACAGCCGCGCGTCGCGATAGATGGCCCAGGCGTCCACGAGTTCGCGGATGATGAGTTTGTCGGCGGCGGTGTCGGTCATTGTGGGGATCCTCAATGCAAGCAGATATGTTCCGTCATCCTGAGGCGGCTGCGCAGCAGCCCTCGAAGGATGAACGGCCACGGCGGTGGCCCTTCGAGGCTCGCTGATGCTCGCACCTCAGGGTGACGAAACAAATGCTAGGGGAATAAAAGCTAAATGTCGCGCCCTTCGACCTTTTCGCGCAGGGTCTTTACCGCTTCGCCGACATTCTCCAGGCGCGGATCGATGGCGAGCGCGCGGCGGTAAGCCTCGAGCGCATCCTTCTCGTCGCCGATCTCCTGCAGGATGAGGCCGAGACCGGAGAGCGCGCCGAAATGGCGCGGCTCGCGGGTCAGCACTTCGCGCAGATCGGCAAGCGCGCCGCCGTAATCCTTCTGCAGGTAACGGACGGTGGCGCGGCGGTTCCAGGCTTCGGTGTAGTTCGGTTTGAGCTCAATCACGGCGTCGAGAAGCTTGGCGGCGAGGTCGAGGTCTTTTTGTTCGGTCGCGGCCTTCACCCGGCCCATCAGAAGATTGCAGGTGTCGCTGCCGGAGACGATCCAGTGCGCCCAGATGCGCTGCTCGATGGCACGGGCGCTGTCGTCGTCGGGCGCGATCTTGAGCGCCTCGAACAAGGTATCGAGGCTGTAGCTGCGCTCGCGGCCGGCGCGCGGCGTCTCGCCCGGGGGGTGAACCCAATCAGGTTTCGGCGCAAGCTGCGGCGGCACCTCGGGGTCTTTTTGCGTGGGGCCGGGTTGAGCGGGCCCGCTTTGCGCGGGTCCCGGCTCCGCCGCGAGTGCCGGCGCAGCGAGCGCGGCACCCAACAGCAAACTCACGATGAATCGCGATGCCATGACGGTTTAGTGTAGTCACCGGCTGGGACGCGGCAAGGCTGAAATATGCTCA
>DATJLY010000102.1:0-7524 GCA_035509095.1 Allostellaceae bacterium
CGGCCGACCGCGTGCGGTGGGAGCATATCCAGCGCGTGTTCGAGCAATGCGACCGCAACGTGTCGGAGACGGCGCGCCGTCTCAAGATGCATCGCCGCACCTTGCAGCGCATCCTGGGCAAGCACGCGCCGCGGGCCTAGCCGCCGCGCACGCGGTCGATCAGGGCCAGCGCGTCGTCGGGCTCGCGATCGTCGCGCCAGGCGACGTGACCGTCCGGCCGGACCAGAACGAGGCGGCGCTCGTAAAGCGCGGCAATCGCCGGGTCGGACAAATCCACCGTCGCAAACGGCACATGGCGCCGCGCGGCGGCCTCGGCGATGCGCGCTGCGCTTGGCGGGTTCGCGCCCAGCCGCAATAGGACGAACCCTTTGCCGAAGAGGTCGAGCGTCGAGCGACCCGCGCCGATCCAGGCATGGGGCGCACGCGTGCCCGGGCGCGCCACCGGCGCGAAACGCGGCGTCTCGACCGGCGGGCGGCTGGTTCCGTCCGGCACACAGATCGGCGATGGCTCGTAGCAATAGCCAAGCCGCAGATTCTCGGTATAGATCGCCGAGCTCACCTCGCCCGATTGCCAATAGGCCTCGGCATAACGCTGACGCAGCGCCGCGCCTTGCGGCGTCGGATCGGCGATCTCCGGGCCGCTCGGCATGTCATGCAGCGCGTTGAACTCGGCGGTCGACGCACGGACATTGTCGAGCGCCACGGGCTTGCGCTCGGCCTCATAGGAATCAAGGAGGCGCGGCCCGCCCCAGCCTTGAAGCGCCGCGACGAGCTTCCAGCCAAGATCGACCGCGTCGGCAAGGCCGGTATGAAGCCCAAGCCCGCCGGTCGGCGAATTCTGATGCGCCGCATCGCCGGCGATGAAGACGCGGCCGGCGCGATAGCGGTCGGCGACACGCTCGCGCCGTTCCCAATTCATCACGGACAGGATTTCGTACTCGAGGTCGCGGCCGGCGAGGCGCCGCATATAGGCCGGCCCGTCGAACTCGGGATCGGCCTTCAGCACCGAGAGGCGCCACAATTCCTTGCCGTCGATGCCGATGATCTCGCCCCAGGTGCCGAGCGCGTCGGTGAAGCGGAAGAACCGTGCCCAGCCTTTGTCATGGATCTGCATGAGCTGGGCCGAGCGGAAATAGACATTGACGCTGTGAGCGACGATCCCCAGCCCTTCGTAGCCGACGCCCAATGCGCTCGCGACCGTGCCGCCGGCGCCGTCGCAGCCGACGAGATAGCGCGCCTTGACGGTCCGTTGCGCGCCCGTGCGCGTGTCGCTCACCACGGCATGCACGCACTCATCGTCCTCCGTGAAGGAATCGAGGCCTTCGAGATGGCGCAAGGTCACGCTCGGCAGCGTGCGGGCGCGGCGCAGCAGGATCGGGTCATAGAAAATCTGCGCGCAGCCGCAACCCGGTTCGGGCGTGAAGGGCGGATGATGATCGACGTAGCGCGGGAATTTCTTGCGGGCCAGCTCGTAGCCCACCATGCTCGTGCAATAGACGAAGTCGTTGGGATGGGTTTGCGGCCATCCGGCGCGCTTCACCTCCTCGGCGATGCCCCAGCGGCGGTTCAGCTCCATGCTGCGGATCGAGAGGCCGCTCATCTTCGGCACGCTGACGCTGCCGTCGCGCCGCTCGACCACGGTGCAGGGGATGCCGGCCATGCCGAGCTCGATCGACAGGGCAAGCCCGACCGGCCCGCCGCCCGCGATCAGCACGGGAATTACATCGTCAGTCATGAATGCGGTTTTCTCGCCGTTGAAGACCTCGGTTGGCAGGCCCAACCGTGTCATGGATCGGGGCCGGACACAACCGGACACGAGTCGTCGTTGAAGCGGCTCGCGGTCTGGGCCACAGTCGGCTTGGCGGGAGCGTGGGGCGCGGGGGATGGCCGATCGCATCGATTTCTATCAGCATCTTCCACCCATCCGGTCGGCCAACGCGGCGTTCGACGAGATCAGCTATGCGCGGGCGCCCGGGGACTGGCTGCTGGCGTTTTCGGACATCCGCGATTCGACCACGGCCGTCGCGGCCGGCCGCCATTCCGAGGTGAATTTCGCGGCCGCGGCGATGATCGCGGCCCTCACCAACGAATGCGGCTCGATCCCCTATCAGTTCGGCGGCGACGGCGCCGTGGCGCTTGTCCCGCCCGACAAGGCGGCGGCCGCGCGGCTGGCGCTTGCACGCACGCGCGGCTTCGCCGCCCGCGAGTTCGGGCTCGATCTGCGCATCGGCCTGGCGCCCGTGTCGGCGCTGTCGGGGCGGGGCGCGTCGGTGCTGGTCGGCCGCTATGAGCCGGCGCCGGGGAGCGCCTATGCGGTGTTCCGCGGCGGCGGCATCGCGCTGTTCGAGCGGGCGGTGAAAGGCGGCGGCGATCCCGACCTGGCGCGCTCCGCCATCATCGCCGACACGGAGGACGATGGCGAGCCGCCCGATCTTTCCGGACTGTCGTGCCGTTGGACCCCGGTGCGTTCGGCGCGCGGCCGCATGGTGTCGCTGGTGCTGCGCGCGGCCGATCATGCATCGCTCCACCGCGACCTTGCCCGTGTCGCCGGGGTGCCGAACCTCAACGCGGTCACGCCCGGCGCGTTGAAGGCGCGGTGGCCGCCAAAGGGCCTGATGCGCGAGGCGAAGGCGCGGCACCGCAAGATGCCGTTGCCGCTGATGACGGTTCTTGTCGCGCTTGAGACGATGCTTGCCTTCGTCATCGTGCATTTCCGCCTGAAGGTCGGCGCGTTCGACACCAATCGCTATATCGGCGAAGTGGAACGAGGCGCGGTCGATTTCGCGCGCTCGGACGAGACGTTGTGCGTCGTCTTCGATTGCCCGGCCGAGCGCGTGGAGGCGGTGCGCTCCTATCTCGACGAACGCGCCGCCAAAGGCGATCTGAATTACGGCATGCATGTCTCCGATCACGCGGTGATGACGTGCCTCGTCGTGTCGCCCACGGCGGGTCAGCATGTGCATTTCATCGATGGCGGCGATGGCGGCTACACCAACGCCGCCATTCATTTGAAGGCGCAACTCCGGCTCGTCTGAGCCCCGCCCGCCGACGGGCTTGACTCCTGACTAGCGGTCAGTCACTTTTCCGGGATCGCCACCCAAAGGGGAGTTGCGTGCGATGACCGGGACGTTGTGGGCGCTCGCGGGCCGGATCCGCTGGAACATCGCGGTGAGCGTCGTTCTGGGACTGCTCGTCACCGCCGGCTATGTGGGGCAAGGCGTGCTTTTGGCGCTTGCGCTGGGCGCCGTCTTCCGCGCGCACGACATGACGCGGGCGGCGTGGTGCGTCGGCGGTCTCCTCTTCCTGCTGCTGGTCCGGGGCGTGTTGTTGTGGCTCGTCGAAATCGCCGCGCAGAAGACCGCGCAGGTGACCAAGGAGAGCATGCGCGCGAGCCTCTTGGAGAAGCTCCTGCTCTTGGGGCCGAGCTACGCCAACGCGCAGGAAAGCGGCAAGATTCAGCAGACCATCGTCGGCGGGGTGGAGGCGATCGAGACCTATTTCAGCCGCTATGTGCCGACCGTGTTCGTCGCGATCTTCGGCTGTCTCGGCGTTCTCGCCTGTCTCGCGGCGGTCGATCTCCGCTCGGGGCTGGTGCTGGCGCCATTCGTCGCGATCGTGCCGCTGTTCAGCCGGGCCTGGACGCGCTGGCGCCGCAAATTCTCGCGCGGCCTGTTCTCGGTGCGCGCCGATTTCGGTGCCTATCTGCTCGACAGCCTCCAAGGCCTCGTCACGTTGAAGGCGTTCTCGGCTTCGGGCCGGCGCCGCGTCGAGCTGGTGAAAAAGGCGGTCGATCTTCGGATCGAGGCGATGCGCACGCTTTCGGTGTCGCTGGCAAGGGGCGGGATCACGGGACTTCTGTCGATGGGCGGGGTCGCGGCGGTGCTCGCCTGGAATGCCTGGCGCGTCGCGGACCACGAGCTGGCGCCGGTGGTGTTGTTCCTGACGCTCTTCCTTGCGCGCGAGGCGTTCCGGCCACTCGACCGGCTCGAGCGCGAATTCCACGCCGCCTATAACGGCCAAAGCGCCGCGGTGCCGATTGCCGCCTTGTTGGCGGCGCAGCCTTCGATCACCGAGCCGGCAAAGCCCGTGCCGGTGCCGACGCGCTCGGACGTGGCGTTCGAGGGCGTCACTTTCGCCTATGACGGCGGGTCGGCGGTGGCGCTCCAATCCGTCTCGTTCGCGATCGGCGAGCATCAGCGCGTGGCGCTCGTCGGGCCGTCGGGCGCCGGCAAGACGACCATCGTGTCGCTGCTCCTGCGCTTCTTCGATCCGCAGCAAGGCGTGATCCGCATCGGCGGCGCCGATGTGCGGGACCTGCGCCTCGCCGATCTCCGGGACCAGATCGCGCTGGTGGCGCAGGACACCTATCTCTTCCACGGCACGATCGCCGAGAATCTGCGCATCGCGAAGCCCGACGCGAGCGACGCGGAATTGCGCGAAGCGGCGCGCTCGGCACATATCGACGAGTTCATCAGCGCGCTGCCCGAGGGTTATGAGACCCAGGTCGGCGAGCGCGGCGCCCAACTCTCGGGTGGTCAGCGGCAGCGTGTCGCGATCGCCCGCGCGCTTTTGAAGAACGCGCCGATCCTGATCCTCGACGAGGCGACCTCGAGCGTCGACCCCGCGAGCGAGCGCGCGATCCAGGCGGCGCTCGACAATCTCACCGAGAAGCGCACCACAATCGTGATCGCGCACCGCCTTTCGACGATCAGGAAGGCCGACCGCATCCTCGTCCTCAATGAAGGGTCGGTGGTCGAGCGCGGCACCCATGACGAGCTGCTCGCGGAGGGCGGGCTCTATACGAGGCTGACCCGGGCGCAGGAGGAAGCGGCATGAGCGTCGACGCGATCGGAACCGGCACCGCGCGCCCCCGCGGGCTCGCCGAGCTGCTGCCCTTCATCAATGCGAAGCGCACGCATTTCATCCTCACCGTGTGCTCCGGCGTCGTCGCGCAGATCGCGACCGTCGTCGCCGCGGCGACCGGCGCCTGGCTCGTGGGCCACGCGGTCCAAGGCGCGCCGCCGCAAGCCTTGATCGGGGCGTTCTGGCTCCTCGGCGGGGCCGTCGTCGCGGCCTCGATCTGCAAATGGTGGCAGATCTTCATCTCGCACGATTTCGCCTACAGCCTGATCGAGGTGCTGCAGGTCGGCATCTATGACGGGCTCGAGCGGGCGGCGCCGGCCTATGTGCTGGGTCGGCGCACCGGCGACCTTGCCTCGGTCGCGACCGGCGATGCCGACCTGATGGAGTGGTTCTATGCCCACGTGCTGGGCGACTATATCGGTGCGGTGATCGTGCCGCTGGGCGTGCTGGCGGCGCTTGCCGCGATCCACCCGATCATGGCGCTGGTGCTGTTGCCGTTCCTGCCGCTCGTGGCGTCGGTGCCGTTCTGGCTCGCCAAGCGCGCGGGGGAGCAGGGCAAGATGATGGCCGCGGCGCTGGGCGCGCTCAATGCCGAGGTGGTGGAGGGCATTCAGGGCCTGCGCGAATTGTCGGTCTTTGGCGCCGGCGCCCAATTCCTGAAGCGCCTGATGCGCGACACGCGGCTCTTCCACGCGGTTCAGATGCGCTATGGCGTGCGCGCCGGGCTCGAGCAGGCGGCGATCGACGTGCTGCTGGCCCTCGCGGTCCTCGCGACGGTGACGACCGGCCTCCTGCTGGTCAGCAGCGGCCGGTTGTCCTTCACGCTCTACCCGGTGGCGATCGTGCTCGCCGGCGCGGCGCTCGCCCCCATCACCGAGGTGACGCAGACCGCGCGCAAGCTGGGCGAGCTCCGCGCCGGCGCCAACCGCGTCGTGACGATCTTCCACCAAGAGGCGCAAATCGCCGATCGCGGCTCCGCGTCGTCCTCGGTGGTGCGGGATTCGTCGGTCGGGTTCGAGCATGTGAATTTCAGCTATGGCGGGGCCCGCGCGGCGGTCCTGTCGGACATCAATTTCAAGCTCGCGCCGGGCGAGACGGTGGCGCTCGTCGGCGAATCGGGCGCCGGCAAGACCACGTGCGCGAACCTGCTGATGCGGTTCTGGGATCCTCAGCGCGGCGCGGTCCGGGTCGGCGGCTGCGACATGCGCGAGTTGCCAATCGAGGCGTTGCGGCGCAAAGTGACCCTGGTGCAGCAGGACGTCTATCTCTTCAACGGCACCGTCGCCGACAATATCCGGCTGGGCCGCGCCGACGCGACCGACGTCGAGATCGAGCGCGCGGCAAAGCTTGCGCAGGCGCATGATTTCATCTTGGCCTTGCCAAAGGGCTATCAGACGCCCTGCGGCGAGCGCGGCACGCGGCTTTCCGGCGGCCAGCGGCAGCGCATCGCGATCGCACGCGCCTTCCTGCGCGATGCACCGGTGCTGATCATGGACGAGGCGGTTTCCAATCTCGATACCGAAAGCGAGCTGGCGCTGCGCCAGGCGATGAACGAGGTGCGGCGCGGCCGTACCGTGCTGATCATCGCGCATCGCCCCTCGACCATCCGCAGCGCCGACCGCATCCTGATGCTCGAAAGCGGGCACATCGTCGAAGAGGGAACCCACGACGAGCTGCTGGCGCGGGGCGGCGCCTATGCGGGCCTCATCCACGCGAAGGAACAGGAAGCCGCCGATTGGCAGGGGCGGGCATGAAGGCGCAGCCGCGCGGCGCGGCGGCCGAACCGCCGCGCCCGCGCACCAAGCCGCAGGATGTCCGCCGCGACGAGCTGATGGCGTCGGGCGAGAAGCTGTTCCTGGCGCAGGGCGTGGCGGCGACCAGCATCGACGACATCGCCGCCGGCGCCGATATCGCCAAGGGCACCTTCTATCTTTATTTCGCCTCGAAAGAGGATTTCGTGGCGGCGCTGCGCGAGCGGTTCGGGTTCTCGCTCAATGATGCGGTCGCGCGCGCCGTGGCGCGCGAGGCGCCGGACGATTGGCACGGCAGGCTCGACGCGTGGGTCGAAGCCGGCGTCTCGTTCTATCTCGACCAGGTGCCGCTCCACGACGCGTTGTTCCACGCGGCCGGGCTTCATCCAAGGCGCCGCATGGCGCGCGGCGACAACCGCGTCGTCGTGGAGCTGGCGAAGCTTCTCGAGGCCGGCTCGCGCGCCGGTGCTTGGCATGTCGCGGAATCGACCACCAGCGCCGTGCTGCTCTTCAACGCGCTTCACGGCGCGGTCGATCACGCCATCGCGCACGGAACCCAAAGCGAGCGGCGCAAGATCGTCGGCGCCGTCCAATCCTTCTTCGCGCGGGCGGTCGAGCCGCCAAGCCCGCGCCCCCGCGTGCGCAAGCGGCGCCTCACGCCTCGTCGACGATCGGATTCCTGAGCGTCGCGAGCCCGGTGATCTCGATCTCGATCGTGTCGCCGGCCTTCATGAATTTCTTGTCGCTATAGACGACGCGGCCGCAGGTGCCGGTCGCGATCATGTCGCCGGGCCGTAGCCGCGTGATCGACGAGAAATAGGACAAGAGGACCGGCACCGGAAAGATCATGTCGGCGATCGCGGTCGATTGCTCGACCTTGCCGTTGAGGCGCGAGAGGAGCTGCATGTCG
>DATJLY010000103.1:0-2682 GCA_035509095.1 Allostellaceae bacterium
CCATACAGGACGAAGCGCGGCTCCCGCCCGGCGCCCGGCGGGGCGCCGTGGTAGGTGTCGGGCGCCATGCGCTCACCGGCCGCGAGGCCGTGCGGCGCATGCTTCGCGCCGACGGAAAGCGGGCTGTTGCCGTAGGCGATGCCGGTCTCGCTCATCTCGGTCGCCATGCGGTCACGCACCGTGTGCAAGCCCATCACGAAGCGCATCGCGAGATTCCGCAGAGCCTGCGCGGCGGGGTTGGAGAGCGTCGCCATGTCGGTCAGCCGCGTCGCGTTGCGCAGCACCATGTCGCCCACCGCACTGCGTTCCGGGCTGTAGCTGTCGAGCAGGCCCGGCGCGGCCGCGCCCTTCGTTACCATGGCGAGCTTCCAGGCGAGATTGATCGCGTCCTGCATCCCTGTGTTCATGCCTTGGCCGCCGGCCGGGCTATGGATATGCGAGGCGTCTCCGGCCAGGAAAACTGAGCCGTGGCGATACTCGGTCACCTTCCGTTCCTGCACGCGGAAGGTGGAGAGCCAGTCCGGATCGGTCACACGGAACCCGCCGGCGGTCCGGCTGTCCGCCAGGGCCTGCACCTCCTCGAGCGTCGGATTGGGGCGCGGATGGTCAGGGTCGGTCGTGCCCACCGTGCCGACCACGCGCGCACGCCCCTCCGGCATCGGGAAGACGACGAAGAGGCCGTCCCGGTGCAGATAGACCGTCACCTCGTCCTGCGGGGGTGCGCCCTCGCCCTCCAGCCGCACATCGGCGAGGAACCAGTCATCGCCCTGGGGCTTGCCGTCGAAGGCGATGCCGAGCTGATGGCGGACGGTGCTGTGCGCGCCGTCGCAACCGACGAGCCACCGGGCCTCGACCGTTTCCTGCCGCCCGTCGGCCTGACGCAGCGTGGCCATCACATGATCGGGCGCGGCGGCGAAGTCGATCAGCTCGATGCTGCGCTCGACCTGCACGCCGAAGGTCGCGAGATGCGCGGTCATCAGCCGCTCGGTATCCCGTTGCGGCACCATCAGCCCGAAATTATAGGCGCTCGGGATGCTGTCGAGCCGCGCCGAGCCGAGCACGGTGCGGCCGTGGCGCATCGAGGCGCCGTGCGAGCGAATGCCGGCCGCGAGAAACGCCTTGGTGCATCCCATGCGGTCGAACAGTTCCAGCGTCCGGCTCCAGACGACCAGCGCCTTGGAGGTCGAGCTCGCATGCGACGCCTTGTCAATGATGCGGACCGAGAGGCCGAAGCGCGCGGCCTCCGCCGCCATGGTGAGCCCGACCGGCCCGGCGCCGATGACAAGAACGTCGACCATCCCATCCCTCCCGGAATCACTTCGAATTCATCACAGCAATGGTTAAGACCTGCAGGACGAACCCGCGATTTCAACCGCCGCCCCTGTATTTTGTCGCGATTGCCGTCTCAAACGCTCGCCTTCTGGTTCCGCCCCTCCCGCTTGGCGGCGTAGAGCGCGTCGTCCGCCTCGCGCACCAAGTCGTCGAACCGCGTGCCGGGGCTGCCCGTCGCCACGCCGATGCTCGCGGTCACGGTCGCGGCGGTGGGGCTCGCCGCATGCGTGATGCCGAGCGAGCGGATCGCCTCCAGCACGCGCTCGGCCATGTGTCGCTCGCCGTCGAGCCCGGTCGCGGGCAGGATGACCGCGAACTCCTCCCCGCCGTAGCGGGCGGCGGTGTCGCCCGGCCGGCGGATGGTGGCGCCGATCGCCTGCGCCACCTGATGCAGGCAGTCGTCGCCCGCCAGATGTCCGTATCGGTCGTTGAACAGCTTGAAATGGTCGATGTCGATGAGCAGCAGCGCGGTGGTCTCGCGCCGCCGCGCGGCGTCCCTCAGCGTGACGTTCAGCTGCCGGTTGAAGTGACGACGATTGAACAGCGCCGTCGTCACATCGATTGCGGCCTGATCCGCCAGCCTCTCGTTCAGGCGGATAACACGCGCGTAGAGCAGCGTGACCTCGCGCAAGAAGACGATCAGCACCGAGACGGCGGTAACGACCGAGACCGCCCGCGCCATGTACCAGCCGAGCGAAAACCGCGCGCCCGCCTCGAGGGTGAGCGCGACCTCGAGCGTCGAGGCGAGGAGCGCGATGGCGAGGCCGAGATCAAGAACGGTCCGGCCCCGCGTGACCCGCAGAACCAAGGCGAGGGCGGCGACGTTCAGCGCGAGCACGATCGAGCCGGCCGGCGAGTGGCTGAGGCCCGAATAGGTGCGTCCGTCGACGAGGACGGGCAGGCTCGCATGGAACCGCGTCACGGTCACGTCGAGGATCGCGGCCATGCCCAGCACGAAGCCGGCCATCGCGAGGCCGTGGCCGGTTCTCGGGCGCCGCAGGCCGAGGGCGCCGAATCTGACGCGCCCGAGCTTGGGGGCAAGCCTTCGGCGCCCGTTCACGACCATCGCGATGGCGATCATGGCGGGAAATCCGCCATGCCAGAGAATCCAAATCCACGCGGCGCTTTGCGCGTCTGCCCCGAACAGGCCGTTCCGCGACAAGGCGCCGCGGAACGCCATCAGTTCGCCGCAGGCCATGGCGCTGCTGAACAGGTAGGCGCCGGCAAGCCAGAGCAGATCGAATCGCCGGGACAGCGGCGTGTGCACGAAAAGCAGATAGGCCGTGATCAATTCGGTCACGGTCACGGCGGTCGTATAGGCCGGAACGAAGGCCGGCAGCGGCGTCATCT
>DATJLY010000104.1:0-3183 GCA_035509095.1 Allostellaceae bacterium
GGACGCAGGACGGGCGTCCCAAGGACGCGGACTGGGCCGAGCGCATCACCTCGGTGCCGGCGGCGACGATCCGCGCCCTCGCGCGGCGCATGGCGGGCGAGCGCACCATGCTCACCTGCTCGTGGTCGATCCAGCGCGCCGATCACGGCGAGCAGCCTTATTGGGCGCTGATCCTGCTCGCGGCATGCCTTGGCCAGATCGGCCTGCCAGGCGGCGGTTTCGGCTTCGGCTATGGCTCGTCCGGCAACATCGCCGAGCCGCCGCTCGCCTTCCCCGGCCCGGCGATGGAGACCAAGACCAATCCCGCCGGCCTTTCGATCCCGGCGGCGCGCATCACCGACTGCCTGCTTCATCCCGGCGAGACCTATCAGTCGAACGGCAAGGCCGGAACCTATCCCGACATCAGGCTGGTCTATTGGGCGGGCGGCAATCCGTTCCATCACCATCAAGATCTGAACCGGCTGCGCCGCGCGTGGTCGAAGCCCGAGACCATCATCGTGCACGAGCCATGGTGGACCGCGACCGCGCGCCATGCCGACATCGTGCTGCCGGCGACCACCTCGCTCGAGCGCAACGATATCGGCTGCGCCGCGCGCGACCGGTTCGTGATGGCGATGCACAAGGCGATCGCGCCGGTGGGCGAAGCGCGCGACGATTTCGCGATCCTGCGCGATCTCGCGGCGCGGCTTGGCTGCGAGGCCGCGTTCACCGAAGGGCTCGATGAAAGCGGCTGGGTGCGCCGCCTTTATGACCAGTTCCGCGAGCGGGCGCGCATCAACCTCGTGCCGGACTTCGAAGCCTTCTGGGACAAGGGCTGGGTCGAGATTCCCCGCCGTGTCGAGGAATATGACCTGTTCGCCGATTTCCGCGCCGATCCCGAACGGTCGAAGCTCCACACGCCATCGGGCCGGATCGAGCTTTATTCCGAGCTGATCGCGGGCTTCGGCTATGACGACTGCCCGCCGCATCCGACCTGGATCGAGCCGGCGGAATGGCTTGGCGCCACGGGCGCCGCCGATTATCCGCTGCACCTCGTGTCGAGCCAGCCGCGCTACAAGCTGCACAGCCAGATGGATGACGGGCCGGTGAGCGCCCGCGGCAAGATCGACGGGCGCGAGGCGGTGGCGCTCAATCCCGCCGACGCCACGGCACGCGGCATCGCGGAAGGCGACGTCGTCCGCATCTTCAACGCGCGCGGCGCGTGCTTTGCCGGCGCGGTGATCAGCGAGAGCGTGCGGCCCGGCGTCGCGAAGCTTTCATGCGGCGCATGGTGGGATCCGCACGGCGATGCCTGCGCCCACGGCAACGCCAACGTGCTGACCCGCGATCAGGGCACCTCGCGGCTGGGGCAAGGCCCAAGCTCCGCCACCGCGCTCGTCGAGGTGGAGCGCGCGCAAGGGCCGGTGCCGCCGGTGCGCGCCTTCGTGCCGCCGGACGTCGCCGCTGAATGAGCGGCGGGTCCGTGCTAGGCTCTTAGGAACGAGGAGGAGGGACCCTCATGAGACGGTTGAGCCGCATTGCGTTGACGCTGGCCTTCACGGCGCTGGCGGGAGGCGTCGTCTCCAGCCGCGCGGAAGAGACGGCGATGCTCACCGGCACCGCCGCCTTCGGCGACTACACCAAGAATTCGCCCGGGGTGGAGCGGCTGATCCGGCCAAGCGACCTGCCGGCGCCCTATGCGTCGGAATCGGCGCGCAACGCCTCGAAGCTGGTGCCGCGTCCCGCCGGCGCCGAGCTCGGCCTTCCGCCGGGCTTTTCGGTCACCGCCTATGTCAAGGACCTCGCGACGCCGCGGCAGATGAAGATCGCGCCCAACGGCGATTTGTTCGTCTCCGAAAGCGACGGCAAGCGCATCCGCGTGATCCGTCCGGGCCGCACGCCAGGGTCGCCGCCAAGCGACACTGTCGTGTTCGCGAAGGGGCTCGAATACCGGCCTTATGGGCTCGCCTTCTATCCGCCGGGCCCCAATCCGCACTATCTCTACGTCGCGACCGAGGGACAGGTGCTGCGCTATCCCTATCATGTCGGCGATCTGGTCGCGGCCGGAAAGCCCGAGGTAATCGTGCCGGACGTGCCGGTCGGCCATCACTGGACGCGCGACGTGCTGTTCACGCCCGACGGCAAGCGCATGCTGGTCGCGGTGGGATCGGGCGACAATGACGGCGAGCAGGGCATGCAGATCGAGGTGCGCCGCGCCGACGTGCTCGATTACGACCCCGATGGCCATGACATGAAGATCTATGCCTATGGCATCCGCAATCCGGTGACGCTCGCCTTCTATCCCGGCACCGACACGCTCTGGACCACGACCAACGAGCGCGACACGCTGGGCGACAATCTGCCGCCCGACTACGTGACGCGGGTCAAGGAAGGGGGCTTCTACGGCTGGCCCTGGTATTACATCGGCGGCAATCCCGATCCGACCCACAAGGGCGAGCATCCCGAGCTGCAAAGCAAGGCGCTTGTGCCCGACGTGCTGTTCCAGGCGCATTCGGCGCCGCTGGGCATCGCCTTCTACACCGGCACACAGTTCCCGGCCGAATACCGCGATCAGGCCTTCGTCGCGCTGCACGGCTCGTGGAACCGCGCGCAGCGGACCGGCTACAAGATCGTCCGCATCGTCACGAAGGACGGCGTGCCGACCGGCGCCTATGAGGATTTCATGACCGGCTTCGTGGCGCCGGGCGGCGAGGTCTGGGGACGCCCGGTCGGAATCGTGGTGGCGGCGGACGGATCGCTGCTCGTCAGCGATGATGGCTCGAACACGATTTGGCGCATCGCCTATACCGGCGAAAAGCGCGCGCAACAGTAACTGGAGGAGGTGACAGATGAAGACCGAACGCGTCAGTTACTCGGTTTCCGGCCTGCGCTGCAGCGGCGCGCTCATCTATGACGAGGCGGTGCGCGCGCAGCATCCGCTTCTGCTGATGGCGCCCAACTGGCTCGGCATCACGCCCACCGCGCTCGAGGTCTCGCGCGACCTCGCGGGCCACGGCTATGTCGTCTTCACCGCGGACATGTATGGCGAAGGCAACCAGCCCAAGGGCACCGAGAACCCGATGGAGTTCCTCGCCGACATCATGAAGAACGCGGCGGAGACCCGTCGGCGCATCGGCGCGGCCTTCGACACCATGACCAAGGAAGCGCAGTCGCGCGGCATCGGCGACACGAAGCGCCGCGCCG
>DATJLY010000105.1:0-4362 GCA_035509095.1 Allostellaceae bacterium
ATAGCGTCCTACAGACGTTCTTAAGGATACTGTCCAAACTCTGAAGCATCTGGCAAGATAAAGGCGAAGCGTCGTTATTCCTACGCAAATATAACGTCGCTCTTTGATAAGGTGGTCCAGCAATGGAAGAACGTAACGTTCCCGGCATCCACCGCTACGACGCGCCTGCGGGCGGATGGGGCGCGCTGTGGGCGACGGCGAAAGCCGTCGCCGAGCAGATGCGCGTCGCCGAAGCGCCCGAATTGCTGCTGCGCACCAACAAGCCGGACGGTTTCGACTGCCCCGGCTGCGCCTGGCCGGACAAGGAGCATACCTCGACCTTCCAGTTCTGCGAGAACGGCGCCAAGGCGGTCACCTGGGAAGCGACGGACAAGCGCGTCACGCCGGAGTTTTTCGCCGAACATACGGTGACGGAACTGCTCCGTGAGAGCGATTACGAGCTGGAGGACCACGGCCGCCTCACGCACCCGATGGCCTACGATCCGGCGAGCGACACCTATAAGCCGCTCGAATGGGACGCCGCCTTCGCCCGCATCGGAGAAGCGCTGCGCGGCCTGCCCGACCCCGACATGGCCGAGTTCTATACCTCCGGCCGCGCCTCGAACGAGGCCGCGTTTCTCTTCAGCATTTTCGGCCGCGAATTCGGGACCAACAATTTCCCCGACTGCTCGAACATGTGCCACGAGGCCACCAGCGTCGGCCTGCCGCAGGCGATCGGCATCGGCAAGGGCACGGTGTCGCTGGAGGATTTCGACCATTGCGAGCTGATCATCGCGATGGGGCACAATCCGGGCACCAATCACCCGCGCATGATGGGCACGCTGCACCAATGCGCGCGCCGCGGCGTGCCGATCATCGTGTTCAACCCGCTGAAGGAGCGGGCGTTGGAGCGGTTCGCTGATCCGCAGAACCCGATCGAGATGGTGACCTTGAGCTCGACCCGGATCGCCTCGACCTATCACCAGGTCAAGGTCGGCGGCGACGCCGCGGCGCTGAAGGGCGTCATGAAGGCCATAATCGCCCGCGCCGACGGGGGCGAGGACGCGCTGGACCGCGATTTCATCGCCGCCCACACCAACGGCTTCGAAGCCTTCGCCGAGAACCTGCGTGAGACCCCCTGGGAGGCGATCGAAGCCGCCAGCGGCTTGACCCGCACGGCGCTCGACGCGGTGGCCGGCGCCTATATTCGGTCGAAGGCCACGATCGTCAGCTACGGCATGGGCGTCACTCAGCATGAGAAGGGGACGCAGAACGTGCAGCAGATCGCGGCGCTTCTCTTGCTGCGCGGCAATTTCGGCAAGGCCGGCGCCGGCATCTGCCCTTTGCGCGGTCATTCCAACGTGCAGGGTAACCGCACGGTCGGCATCACCGAAAAGCTCGATCCCGTCATGTTCGCCAATGTGGAGAAGGCGTTCGGTTTTCGTCCGCCGCCGCGCCGTGGCCATGACGCGGTCAAGGCGATGCAGGCGATCGTGGCGGGAAAGGCCAAGGCGCTGGTGTGCCTGGGCGGCAATTTCTCGATCGCGCTGCCCGACAGCGATCTTAGCTACCAGGGCATGCGCAATCTTGACCTCGCGGTCCACCTGAACACCAAGCTCAATCGCTCGCACCTGCTCATCGGCAAGGAATCGATCATCCTGCCCGTCCTCGGCCGCACGGAGCGCGACGTGCAGGCGAGCGGCGCCCAGTCGGTGACGGTCGAGGATTCGATGTCGATGGTCCACGCCTCGCGCGGCAAGCTCGAGCCGGCCTCGGAACACCTGCGTTCCGAGCCTGCGATCATCGCCGGGATCGCCATGGCGACCTTGCCCGCGAGCAAGGTCGATTGGCGGGGGCTGATCGCCGACTACGACCTCATCCGCGACAAGATCGAGGCCGTCTATCCGGACTTCAAGGACTACAATGCGCGCATCCGTCATCCGGGCGGCTTCCGCTTGCCGCTTGCTCCGACCGAGCGGGTCTGGCGCACGAAATCCGGCAAGGCGGAATTCATCCCCTTCAACGGGCTGCAGGAGGACCCGGCGCTGGCGGCGGCGGACGTGCTGAAGCTGACCACGCTGCGCAGTCACGACCAGTACAACACGACGGTCTATGGGCTCGATGACCGCTACCGCGGCGTGTTCGGGCGGCGCGATGTGCTGTTCGTCAACGAGCGGGATCTCGGCGCTCACAATCTGGCGCACGGCGATGTGGTGGAGGTCTTTTCCGCCATCCCCGGCCAGGAGCACAGACGCATCCGGCTGACCGCGATCGCGCACGACATCGCCCCGGGCTCGATCGGCGCCTATTATCCGGAAGCGAACAATCTCTGCCCGCTCGATTATCAGGACCCTGAGAGCGGCACGCCGTCGTACAAGTCCTTGCCGGTCCGCCTGAGGAAGGTCGCATGACCATCCCGATGAGCGCGGCGGCGCGGCTCATGGACGAGATCGCCGGCGCCGTGGCGCTGCACAACTATGCGCCCTTGCCCGCGCGGACGCTTGTGATTCGCGGCGCCGGCAGCGCGCTGCTCTTGAATGTGCGTGGGGATCGCTAAGCCATCGCCTGAGGCCGGCGCAGGGGCACGCTTGAAGCGCCGTCAAGATGACATCGCGATTTCTCCCCGCTGTTCTTTTTTCATTGCTCTCGCCGCCTTCGCTCTGGCGGTCTCACTCGTTCCGGCGCAAGGATAACTCCTTGTCGCCGCAGTCCACGGATAGGCTCCGGCGTGTTGCCGATTCGCGTTTCCGTCGCGTTCGCTTCAACCTTGACCATCAGAGAGGACGCGCCCGCGACCATGGCGACTGTCGAACAATTCCCGCAACGCCAGGCTGAGCAACGCCCCTATCGCACGCCGCCGCATAATCTCGAGGCCGAGCAGGCGCTGCTCGGCGCGATCCTGATCAACAACGACGCCTTCGATCGCGTCTCCGATTTCTTGAGAAGCGAGCATTTCGTCGAGGAGATCCACCGCCGCATATTCGAGATCGCCGGCTCGCTGATCCGGGCCGGCAAGCTCGCGACGCCGATCACGCTGAAAACCTTCCTCGGCGATCACGATCTTGGCGGCATCACCGTGCCGCAATATCTGGCCCGCCTCGCGAGCGAAGCGACGACCATCATCAACGCTTACGACTATGGCCGCAGCGTCTACGACCTGTCGATGCGGCGTGAGCTCATTTCGATCGGCGAGGACGTCGTCAACGTCGCTTATGACGCGCCGGTCGATTCGAGCCCGCGCGAGCAGATCGAGGAGGCGGAGCGGCGCCTCTACCAGATCGCCGAGGCCGGGCGATACGATGGCGGCTTCCAGCGGTTTTCGGATGCGCTCAAGGCTGCGGTCGACATGGCCGCCCGCGCTTATGAGCGCGACGGCTCGCTGAGCGGAATCGCAACAGGGCTCAGCGACCTCGACCGCTATATGGGCGGGTTGCAGGCGTCCGATCTCGTCATCCTCGCCGGCCGTCCCGGCATGGGCAAGACGGCGCTCGCCACCAACATCGCCTTCAACATCGCTCGCGCCTATCGCGGCGAGACCCGCCCGGACGGAACGACAGTGGCGGCCGACGGCGGCATGGTCGGCTTCTTCTCGCTGGAAATGTCAGCCGAGCAGCTCGCCACCCGCATCATCGCCGAGCGGTCGGGCGTGCCCTCCTACAAAATCCGCCGCGGCGACATCACCGAGAGCGACTTCCAGCAGGTCGCCGAGGCGGTGCGCGAAATGCAGTCGATTCCGTTCTTCATCGACCAGACCGGCGGCATCTCGATCGCCCAGCTCACCGCCCGCGCGCGCCGGCTGAAACGCCAGCGCGGCCTCGACCTGATCGTCGTCGACTATCTGCAACTGCTGGCCGGGTCGCGCACCGCGCGCAACGACAACCGCGTGCAGGAACTGACCGAGATCACCACCGGCCTCAAGGCGCTGGCGAAGGAGCTCAACGTGCCGATCCTCGCGCTCTCCCAGCTCTCGCGCCAGGTCGAGCAGCGCGACGACAAGCGCCCGCAGCTTTCGGACCTGCGCGAATCGGGCTCGATCGAGCAGGACGCCGACGTCGTCCTCTTTGTCTATCGCGAGGAATATTACCATCGCAATCGCGAACCGCGCGCGGGCACGCCGGAACATATCGAGTGGATGAACGAAGGCGAACGCATTCACGGCCGCGCCGAAGTGATCATCGGCAAGCAGCGCCATGGGCCGACCGGCACGGTCGAGCTGCAATTCGAAGCCGAATTCACGCGCTTCGCCAATCTCGCTCGCCCGGAGGCGATGCCTGAGTTGCGTTGAGGCCGGCCGCGACGCTCACGCGGCTCAGCAGCCGTTGAGCCCCGGGATCGCGCCGATCATGAGGTCGACAAGGCCGAAGCCGCGCGCGCGGCGCATCG
>DATJLY010000106.1:0-2922 GCA_035509095.1 Allostellaceae bacterium
GCCAAGCCCCTTCGAAAGCGCGACCGAGACCAGATCGAACGGGGCGGCGAGCGAGGCGGGGGACGAGCCGGTCGCGGCGGCGGCATTGAACAGGCGCGCGCCGTCGAGATAGGTGGCGAGCCGCAGCGCGGTGGCGGTCGCGCAGATCGCGTGCACCGCGTCCTGGGGAAATACGATCCCGCCGCCGCGATTGTGCGTGTTCTCGATTGCGACGAGCGCCGTTGCCGGGAACACGATGTGATCGCGCGGCTTGAACGCCTGTTCGACATCGGCGGCAGTGAAAGTTCCCCCACGACCGACGACGCTGAACTGCACGCCCGCGTTGGCGCTCGCCGCTCCCGCCTCGTGCCACACGACATGCGCCTCGTCGCCGACGATGACCTCATCGCCGGGTGCCGTCAGTACCTTCAGCGCGATCTGGTTCGCCATCGTCCCGCTCGCGACGAACAGCGCGGCCTCCTTGCCGAGCAACATCGCTATCCGGGCTTGCAGCTCATTCACCGAGGGGTCTTCGCCGTACTGATCGTCCCCGACGCGCGCCCGGGACATCGCCGCGCGCATGCCCTCGGAGGGCGTCGTCACCGTGTCCGAGCGCAGATCGATCATCGCCGCCTTCCCCTGGTCTCGCGAACTGCTCCGTGGGGTGACAGGTTAAAGTCTCGGCCTGGTATTGACAATTCAGCTCCACCGTCGCAGGCTTTCCGGCGTCTCTGGAGCGCGAGTCAGCGAAGCCGCCATCGCTGTTCGGGGGGAGCTCTGCAATGGCCCGATGTGCGCCGTTGCCAAATGCGGCTGGCGGCGCCAAACCTCGGTGGTGACGACGTGCTCCATCCGGTTCGCACACCGGTGCCGGCCTTGGCGCGGGCGGCGAGCGACCTTCCACCAATGACCAGAACAGGGGAGAGAGCCGTGGAGAAAGCTAGCGATCGCGCGCGCGGGGGCGGCCTCGCGCACCACCGGATCGGGCGCCGGGCCCTGATCGGCGGCATGGCGGCCGGCGGAGCGACCGTGGCACTCGGCATGACCAGGCAAGCCAGCGCCGATTCGACGGCACCCTTCCAGCCGAGTGCGGCGGCGAAGTCGAAGAAGATCGCGTTCAGCCAGCCCGATACCAGCGCCTCGATCTGGCAACCGCTGATGGTCGGGGCGAGGGAAGCGGCGGCCAAACGCGGCTACGAGTTGCTGGTGAGCCATTCCAACTCGAAACTCGACGCGCAGCTCGCGGAAATCCAGACCTGGATCGCCGAGGGAGTTGCCGGGATCATCGTGCTGCCGCTCGACAACGACAGCCTCGAGCCCCTGATCAAGAAAGCGCACCAGGCGGGAATCAGGTTCCTCGACTACTCCGACAACGCGCTGCCCAATGTCGATGGCTGGGTGATCTTCGACAACCTTCAGGGCGCGCGCCTGATCGGGGATTACGCGGGTCAATGGGTGAACCAGACCCTCGGCGGCAAGGCTGAGGTGGCATTGCTGACGCACGAGATCCAGCTCACCGGGCGGCAGCGCATCCAGGGTGCGGTCGCGGCGCTGCAGAAAGTCGCCCCGGGTGCGAAGGTCGTCGCCCAGCACGAGGGCGTGCTGTCGCCGCAGACACTGCCCGCGGCCCAGGCGATGCTCCAGGCGCATCCCGATATCAACCTGTTCATCTGCATCGCGGACGAGGGATGCGACGGGTGTCTGCATGCCTTCCTCCAGACGCATCCGAGCGAATCGCGGACGAAGGAGATGTTCATCTGTGGCTTCGACGGATCGGCGCCGGTGATCCAGAGCGTGCTCAGCGGCAGCCCGATCCGCGCCACCGCCGCTCTCGATGCCGTCGCGATCGGCGCCGCATCGGTGGACGCGACGGTCAATGCGGTCCTGGGGTCAGGGCCGACGCAGATCAACTTTCCCTATGTCCTCGTCGACTATCAGTCCCAGGAGCTCGGGAAGAAGCTGCTCAAGGAGCTTGGTTGAGTTGATCGTGGCCGCCACACCGGATCGCGCAACGCGGCCGGAGCCCTGTTGAGCCATGGCGGGCACGACCGGCGCCTCGCGGGGCGCGTCGAAAACCGATCGGAGCTTCAACGCCGCCAGTCACATGGCGCTCCGGCGGCTCAGCGCCGCGCAGGGTGGCGGACTGTTCGTCGCCCTGCTGGCGCTCGCCGCCTATTTCACCTTCGCCAACGGCAGCTTCCTCACCCGTTCCAACCTGCTCGTCATCCTGCTCCAGGTCTCCGTCGTTGGGATGGTCGCGGTTCCCGGCGCCATGTTGCTGGTCGCGGGCAAGCTCGATCTCTCGGTCGGCTCGCTCGCCGGCCTCGCCGCAGCCTGCTTTGGCGAGTTCAACAAGATCATGGGATGGCCGCTCGGGTTCGCGATCGTCGGGGCCCTTCTCGTCGGCGCCCTCTGGGGATTGATGAACGGGATCCTGGTCGGCTACTTCCGGTTCTCGCCGGTCATCGTGACGTTGGGTGGCTATGCCGGCGCATCGGGCGTGGCACAGACGATCACCGCCGATGCCACAAGGACCGGGTTCGGACCGGTTTTCGCGGTGCTCGGCAACGGTGAGATCGCGGGCGTTCCGGTACCGGTCGTGATCTTCGTCGCTGTCTTCGCCATCGGCGCCTATTGCTGGTACGAGACGCCGATCGGCCGCCACCTGATCGGCATCGGCGCGAATCCGGAGGCGGCCGAGGCGGTCGGCGTGGCGACCCGGCGGCTGCCGTGCCTGGTCTACATCTTTTCCGGACTCGCTGCCGCGGCAGGCGGCCTGATCGTGACCTCGCAGCTCGACGGAGCGTCCGTGCAGATCGGCGCCGGGCTCGAACTGCAGGTCCTCACCGCCATCCTGCTCGGCGGCGTGGCATTCAACGGCGGTCGCGGCTCACTCTGGGGCACGCTTGCCGGAATCCTGTTCATCGGGGTTCTCGATGACGG
>DATJLY010000107.1:0-4123 GCA_035509095.1 Allostellaceae bacterium
GCGCGAGCGTTGCGACTTCCTCGCCCATCTCCCGACCCGGGTACCCGGCGCCTCGCTCAACGTCTCGACCGCCGCGGCGCTCGCCCTGGGCGAGCTGGCGCGAGGATAAGAGGTTCTTCACGACCGCCAATGTCTCTATCATGACGCGTCTCGGTCGTCGGGGTAGCGATGCGGCAAACGCCCTTGGCAGTGACGGGTTGGGTGGCAGCGCTGTGGGCCGCGACCGCGGCCGCGCAGGCGGTCTCGCCCACGACCTTGCGCGAGGCCGCGCGCAGCGGGCGCACGCATCTCTTCGAGCAATATTACCAGGCCGGTCTGGGGCGGCTGGCGGGCGGCGATGCCGCGCGCGCGCTGCTCCTGTTCGAGACCGCGAGCGCCGTGGCCCCCAACGTGCCGGAGCTTCAATACCAGGTGGCGCTCTCTCGGCTTTTGTCGGATTTCGCCAAGCGCGAGCTGGCGTTGCCGCCAATCCGCAAGGCGCTTGCCGCCGACCCGCGCAATCCGGTCTATCGCATCATCGATGCGATGGCCGATCCCGCGCTGTCGCTGCCGGGTGCCGATGGCGGGCTTTATTTGACGCCGGCCGGCGTCGCGCTCGTCACCGAAGCCGCAAGGGACCTCGGGAGCGCGCGCGAGGCCTATAACGCCAAGTATTTCGCGCCGGTCCTCGCAACCCTCGAACCGACCGGGATCGCCGAATTGCCCAAGCGCCTTCCCGGCCTCGCCACCAAGCTCGGCACCCGGCAGCCGGTGACCTTGCCGCGCGTCGCCGAGCCGCAGAATATCGGCCGGCTGCTCATGGTCTCGGTGACCGACGCCACGCTCAGGCCTTATGAGGAAGCCTTCGTCGAGCGTCTCTTGGATGGTGGCGTCGCCGACGACAGCGTGATCGGCGGCGATCTGGCCGCGCGCTGAGCCGCGTTCGGATCAAGCCGCCTGTTGCGCGGTCGGCACGGCGCAGGCAAGCGTGATCCGCACCGTCGCGCCGCTGCCGGCCTCGCTCTCGATTTCGACCGCGCCGCCATGTTGGGCGACGATCTGCTTCACCGTCGGCAGGCCAAGCCCGCTCGCGAATGTCTTGGTGCTGAACAAAGGCTCGAACACTTTGGGAAGGATGTCGGCCGCGATGCCCGGGCCGGTATCGGCGACGCTGAGCTCCAGCCGATCCGACACGATCCGCGAGCGCACCGTGATCTGCCGCTGCGCGAGAGGCGCATCCGGATCCGACATGGCCTCGACGGCGTTGTCGACGAGATTCGCGATCACGCGGCGGAACCGGTCATGGTCGACTTTGACGAACGCGCCGCCCGCGCCGAACTCGCGGACGATCGTCACCCCGGCGTGCTCGGTCTGCGCCTCGAGCGCGTCGGCGAGCCAGGCGTCGAAAGCGGTGCTTACCTTGATGGGCTCGGGCGGTCGCGCATAGTCGAGCAGATCCTGGATGATCCGGTCGCAGCGATCGACGGCCTTCTGCATGCGCGAGAACGGCCGCTCGAGCGCCGCGTCCTCCGCGGCGGGAAGCTGCCGCGTGCTGAAGAGGGTGTTGCGGATCGTGCTCAGCGGGTTGCGCAGATCGTGCGCGACGGTCGCGGTGAGCCGGCCGAGGACCGAGAGCCGCTCGGCGCGCAGCAGCTCGTCATGCGCCGCACGCAGTTCCGCGGTCCGTTCCGCCACGCGGGATTCGAGCGTGGCATTGGCGACCTGCATCGCCCGGTTCGCGTCTTCCGCCTCCTCTTTGGCGCGCGCGAGTTGGGCGTTGGCGGCCTGAAGCTTGATCGCGTTGTCCTTGAAGACCTGAAGCGATCGGGCGAGCGTGCCGATCTCGTCGCCGCGCGCCGCACCGACGACGGGAACATCGAGATCGCCGTCGGCAAGCTGTTTCATGAGGCCCGACATCCGGTCGAGCGGACGCACGATCTGCGTCACGGCGATCCAGACAAGAAGGGCCAAGGCGAGAATCCGCGCCAACGCCGAGCCATAGACGACCGTCAAGGTCGCATCCCGCCCGGTAGCGATCGCCTCGCTTTTCGCGCGTTGCATGTCCTCGCTGCTGAACGCGACGATCGTGTCGAGGATCTGATCGAGCCGCGCACGCACCACCCTGCCCTTGCCGCCCATCGGCGCCGGCGCGTTGTTGCGAAGGCTGTCGAGCTTCGCATCCACGGTCCCGCGAATGTCCGCCTCGAACTCGCGGAAGGCGGCCGAGGCGTCGACGACCGTCTGCCGCTGCGCGGGGACGTCCATGAGCTGCTCGAGCCGCGCGAGCTCTTCCTCGATGTCGGCGCCCAGGCGGCGGTTCTTCGCGGCAAGCTGTTCGACTTCATCGACCGTGCCCGCGAGCCTCACGTCGCGCGAGATCAGGGCGCCGACGACAAGGTCGCTCACCACCTTGAGCGCGAGCTGATACCTGACCGTATCGCGATTGACGATGGACAGGGTCTGGCGCTCGAAAGTGTCGTGCCAATGCGCGGCCGTCACCAGCGTGATCAGCCCCGAGACGACCAGCACGACGGCCGGAAGCGCCAGTTTGTGAACGAGGCGAAGATCGGAAAAGAATCGGATCATGACGGCGTGACGGAGACGAGGCCCAACCGACCTTCGCGCAAAAGGCTTAAGCAGTTGTCAACCGACGCTACCGTTCTGTCGTGCCGCGTCACGCCGTCGCGGCAAGCGGTGGCGCGACCACCGTATCTCGCGCGGTTTCCTCGAGGATGCCGACGAAGGCACGGATCGTGTCATCGAAATCGGGCAAGGCGTCGCGGATCGCGCGCATGCGGACGCGTGCCGCTTCGTGCGCCGCGGGATCACGGCCAAGCTCGATGGCCCGCTGGGCAAGCGCGTCGAGATCGGGGAGCGCGTTGTCGTTGCCGATCACCGCGGCCACATCGTTGTCGCGGAGCGTCAGCACCGGCACGCCTTCGATCCGCGCCAGATCCGCGGACATCCCGCCGCCCTGACGATCGGGATTGATGTAGCAGTCGCAAATCGCGGTGAGCGCCCGCAGATTCTCCTCGAAATTGATGTGCCGCAGCCGGCGCTCCTCGGTTATGAGGCGCGGATTGCGCCAGACGCGCTTGCCGCCAACGGTCAGCACGACCGCGCGCGGCACGTCACCGAGGATGCGTGCCAGCACCTCCTCGAACGCCTCGGTGATCTCGCCCGCGAGGCGGTACCCGACGATGATGTAGACATAGTCCTCCGGCGCGAGGCCGAACCGGGAGCGCTCGAGAGACGCGGTCTTGTCGGCGAGCGGAATGCTCGAGCGCAGCCTGTGCACGCGCGGCGTGCGCGGCAGGAGGCCCGTTGCCGGCATCCGCAAGCGCTGCACGATGCCGTCGAACAGGACATAGGCGGGCGCGAGCGAGATCGGCTCGAGCCGCGTCGTGTCGACGCATACGGTCGGAAAATTCGGCGCCAACAGATCGCCGATCGTGTTGAAGTGCCCATGTGCCACGATCCAATCGGGATCGAAGGCGAGGGCCGCGCGGCCGCATTCCAAAAGCTTCGCGGTGGTCATGCCGAACTCGGCCGCCGTGTAGAGCATCATCTGCGAACCGTTGCGGCGAAATTCCGTGAGGCCCGGCGGGCGCTCGTCGAGGGTCCAACGAAGACCGTACATGTCGGATTGCAGGCGGTCCGGATAGAGCCGCGAATCCATCACCATCACGTCGATGCCCATCAACGACACGATGCGGGAGCAATATTCCATCGCCACGAGGGTCGGCGAATGCGACCCGCCCATGACGTTGTGGCAAATCCACAGTAGCCGCGGCCTCCGGGCGCCTCGTGCCCGAGGCGGCGGGAACCGGCAACTTGCGCGGAGCGCGTTCATGACGCGCAGATAGGACGGGCCGACCTCGTCATAGCGGATGCGCTCGCGCAGGCCGGGTTCGCCCTTTTCCTCGCCATAGGCGAGGCTTGCGATGATGCGCCATTGCGCGTCTTGGTGATAGGTGAGATCGCCCTCGAAATGCTTCAGAAGGCTGGCACAGCCCCAAAGATACCGTTGATCCGAGGTGTTCCAGAACCGCTCGGACAGACGCGCAAGCGCCTCCCGTTTATCCGCGCTGTCGCGCCATTGCTCGATTTCGCCGGCGACATCTTCGGCCGCCTTTGCTTCCGC
>DATJLY010000108.1:0-7127 GCA_035509095.1 Allostellaceae bacterium
GCGCTCTCGGTGTCGATGGAGCTGACCCAGTATTACGATGTCGGCCGCGACACCGAAGTCTCGGACGCCTATGCCAATACGATGGGCGCTGCGCTGGGCGGCCTCATCGGCGTGCTGTTCCGCGGCGATTTGCGCCTGCCGTTCCTGCGCGAGCTTTCCGCCAATCCGGTCGCGACGATGCTGCTCGGCGCCTGGGCCGCCTATCGGCTTTATCCCTACGTGCCGGCGATCGACCTGCACAAATACTGGAATGCGCTCAAGCCCGTGGTGCTGAGGCCAAGCGTCGATCCGCTGCACCTTTTCCATCACCTCGCGATCTGGCTGTCGGGCGCTTTGCTGATCGAGGCGATCTTCGGGTTGCGCCGCGCGGCCTGGCTCTTTCCTCTCTTTGTCGGGGGCGTGCTTTTTTCGGAGATCCTCATCGTCTCGTCGCTGCTGAGCGTCGATGAGATCGCCGGCGCGCTCTGCGCCTATGTCATCTTCCTGGCGCTGGCGGGGTTCGGCGCCGCGCCCCGCGCGGCGGTCGCCAGCATCGTGTTCGCGGCGGCCGTCTTTGCCGAGCGCCTCTCGCCCTTTCACTTTGTTCACGCCACGCACGGTTTCGGGTGGATCCCGTTCTACAGCTTCATGCAAGGGTCGATCGACATCGACGTCATGTCGTTCTTCGAGAAATTCTATTTCTATGGAACGATGCTGTGGCTTTTGACGCGGGCCGGGATCGGACTGCGCTGGGCGGCCGTGCTCGTCGCGGTTGGGCTGTTCGCGTCGAGCTGGGTCGAAGTCTATCTGCCGGGCCGCTCGGCCGAGGACACGGATGCCATCATGGCGCTGATGATCGCCGCAATTCTCGGCCTCATCGAACACGATACCGAAGCTGAATCGCGTCCCGTGCCGGCGAAGTAGAGGGCACCGGTTCGGCCATGCGCGGCTCCCGTCCTACTGCGTGAGCGGAATGCCGGTCAGCTTGCTTGCCGGCAGCCAGTCCTTGGCGCCCTTGTCCCACCGGACCACGATGGCATTGCTCACATCGAGCCCGCGTTGCGGCACCTTGACGAAATCATAGATGCCGTCGATCCCCTGATACCCCGAAAGATGCTCGAGATAATCGTGGAGTTGCGCCGCGTCGGCACCGGGCGGCAGCTTGTTGAGCGCGCTGATCACGATCCGCTCGGTGTCCCAGCCGATATCGGCGCTCGCGTCGACATGGAGCCCCGCGGCAGCCATCGCGGCGAAGAACTTCTTCTGCTCGTCGAGGACGCCTTGGGGCAGGTCGAGCCCGGCCTGTCCGTGCGCCGCCCAGGCCGACACGCCGAAGAAGAGCTGCTTCGGCAGGAACGCCGCATAGTCGGTCATCTGGCCGTAGGTCATGTTGCTGCCTGAAGCCGCGACCGGCAGATCGAGGCCGGCCTGCACCAGCCCGCGAAACACGGTCGCTCCCGCGGCGGCAGTGGCCCAGCTTATGACGACCTGCGGGTTGGCCGCGGCGATGCGCGCCATCTGGGCCGTGATGCTCACGTCGCTCGGGTTGAAATGCGTGTCCTCGACCAGGTTGATGTCGCTGAATTCGGGAAGTTTCACGAGGTCGTTGAAGCTCTTGTCGGCATCCTGACCGGACGCGTCGGTGGTGGTGATGAGCGCGATTCGGGTCCAGCCTTTCGCGCGAAAATAGGTGAGGAGCGCGCGCTGCTGATCGCGCGATGCGATTTGCGACGTGAACTCGAAGCCGCCGGTGACCGGCCGGACGCTTGGCGAGAAGCAGTAATGGACGGGCCCTTTCTGCATCAGCGGCGTCATCGCGTTGCAGATCGCCGAGATGGTCGAGCCGAAGACCACGGCCGGATGGTTCGCGACGATGTCGGTGGTAAGCTGTACCGCGAGCTGGGGGCTCGTCTGATCGTCGTGAAAGACGAAGCGGATGGGCTTGCCGTGGAGACCGCCTTCCCGGTTGATCACCTTCTCGGTCTGCTCGATGTTCTGCTTCTGCGTGCCGCCCAAAAACGCACCGCCGCCGGTCAGCGGCAGGACGACGTCGAAGTCGGCGGTGTCCGCCGCCGCACGCGCGATGCCCGCGGTGGACCCGAAGATCGCTACCGCGGCGAAGATCAGCGCTGCGCCACGCCAAGTGCGAAACATCCGCCCGTCCTCCCTTGTCTTTTATCGGCTCCGCAAGTGTAGCAAGGAAGCGCCGAGCGGAGTCATTCCTGTTCAAGCCGATCGAACAACCGGGCCGCACGCTCTTCCTGCTCGATACGCCAAAGCATCTCGAGCACCTCGGCCGCCGGCCGGCCCAAAGCCGGTTCGGCAAGACCCAGGAACTTGTCCGCGATCTCGCCATCGCTCATGAGATTTGCGGGATGGCCGCGGGGATCGGTGACCTCGATGGTTCGCGTGCCGCCCCGTTTGTCTTGCGCCGTCACCCGCATCAGCACGTGGGCAGGGAAGAGCCGGTCGATCTCGTCATCCTGGCGCACCGCGATCTTCGCCATCAATGGACGCAAAGCGGGATCGAGATAGGCGCCGCGATCGAACGACGCGACGGTAATGCCGCCATCAACCCACGCGCGCGCGAAGATGTAGGGCAGGCTGTGGTCAGCGGTCTCCCGCGTCTTGGGGTCCCATTTCTCCGGTCCGCTGCCGATCTCGCTCAAGCTCGCACGCGAGGTGGCGATCTCGATGCTGGCGATGTCGTCGGGCGCCGCGATTGTGCGCAGCTCGCGCGCGGCCCAGACCGCGGCCTGGGCGCCGTTCTCGACCGGCCAGAATTTGAAGCCCACCCGAGGCGTCAGATGCTCCGTGCCGAACGGCGCGAGCGTGAACGCGCCGCTCACTTGCTCGAAGACACCGTTGCGGCCGGTGAACGCGGATTCCGGCCCCGTCATCCCTTCCGCCGCGAGCAGGGTGGCGAAGACCGCGTTGCGCGCGGCAAACGCCGTGGCCGCGCCTTTCCACAGCGAGAGCTGTCCGACTCGCGTCACGCGCAACGGCACGTTCGCCACCGCCGTGATCGCAATAGCATGCGCTATCTTTTCTGCAGCAAGAGTCAGCATGTGGCCCACGCCGCAGGCGGCCGCGATGCCGATGGCGATGCCCTGGTCGAAGCCGCGCTCTCTGAGCCGCATCGACGTGATGAGCCGAACGGCCGTCTCGTAGGTGACGACCAGAGCCGACAGGAGCCGCTTGCCGTCCGCCCCCGCCGCGTCGGCGATCGCGACGACCGCACCCAGCGCGTCGCTTGGATGCCCGCCATGGACCGTGTCGTTGAAATCGAGGTACCGGATCATCGAGCTATTGATGAAAGCGGCCGATTCGGCGCTGGCGTACGCTTTTGAGCCAAGGACACGGCCAACGCGCGCCGCGGGAGCGCTGCGCTCGGCCACCTGCCGAGCCATCCGCGCCGCGTCGCAGTTCCGGCCGCCGATCGCGCAACCGAGGCTGTCGACCAAATGTTGCTTGGCAGCATGAATAACGCCGGCCGGGATCGTCTCGAACCGGAGGGAGCCGGCATAGGCGGCCATGGAAGTCACGATCTCGTCCATGATCAGGCCCGCTTTCCACCTCCGATCGCACAATGATATCCGAAAAGAAGGCCAGACGAAGGGTCGCCGCGGCGTCGTTTCCGGGGGACGATGGCGCAGTTTGCTTGAGTTTCCCGGGGGAATTTCGTAAATCGAAAGTGGAGGATGGTCGATGGAGATCGGTGAGCAGGCTTCGGGAGGGATAACCATCCTGCGGCCGGTGGGACGGATCGACAATGACACCAGCGCCGAATTCCAGGACAAGCTGCTCTCGAGGCTTGGCGGCGGCTCCGTGCTGATCGATTTCACCGCCGTCGAGTTCATCTCCAGCGCCGGCCTTGCCGCTTTGATGACTGCCGCGAAACAGGCCAAGACGTCGAGCCGGCGCGTCGCGGTCGCGGCGCTCGGGTCCGTGGTGCAGGAGATCTTCGCCATCAGCCGGTTCTCCCGGGTCGTCCCGGTATTTGCGAGCGCCGCCGAAGGCATCGCTGCGCTCCAGTGACGCTTCTAGGAGTTGGGGGGAAGGTGATGCTGGTCCGGTTCTGGGGAACTCGCGGCTCGCTGCCGGCGCCGTTGGGCCGGCGTGCCGTACGGGCCAAGCTTCGCGAAGCGCTGACCGCCGCTGCGGGCCGCTCCTTCGCCACGCCCGAGGAATTGGACCGGTTCATCGACGGGCTGCCATTCGATGTTGGCGGGACCTATGGCGGCAACTCCTCCTGCGTCGAGATCGCGAATGTCGGCGATGAATATGTGCTGTGCGACCTCGGCACCGGGGTGCGCGAATTCGGCGTGCGCATGATGCAAGAGCGCGGGCCTCAGCGCCCGGCCTGCTACAACGTGTTCCTGTCCCATGTGCACTGGGACCACATCATGGGCTTTCCGTTCTGGCCCTCGGCCTATATCCCCGGCAATACGATCCGCATCCATGGCTGCCACAAGACCATGCGCGAGGCGCTCGAACGGCAGCAGTCGGACCCGTGCTTTCCGGTCGATTTCCGCAATCTCGGCGCGCAGATCGAATTCGTCGAGCTCGAGCCCGAGCGCGGCTACGAGATCGCGGGCCTCACCGTCACGGCCATGCTTCAGAACCACTACGGCGATTCCTACGGCTATCGGTTCGAGCGCGACGGCAAGGTCATGGTCTATTCGACCGACTGCGAGCACAAGTTTCAGACGCTCGACGAATCCTATCCGTTCGTGCCGTTCTATCGCGACGCCGACCTTCTGGTCTTCGACGCCATGTACTCGCTCGCGGATTCGATCTCGGTGCGTGAGGATTGGGGCCATTCGAGCAACATGGTGGCGGTCGAGCTCGCGCAGATGGCGCGCGTGAAGCATCTCGTCCTCTTCCATCACGAGCCGATGTACGACGACCGTACGATCGAGACCGTGCTCGGCGAGACGCGCCGTTACGAAGAGATCAGCCGCGCCGGCATGCCGCTGACCGTAAGCTCCGCCTACGACGGTCTCGAAATTGCCCTCTGACCGCGGGTCCGGCACGGGTCCAATCGGTTGGCTGCGCAACCGGCTTAGAAGTCCCGGCGCCGTCGGCGCGCTGGTGGTGCTCGCAGCCTTCGCCATCTTGCGCCTCTTCGGCACCAACGAGATCCTGGAGAGCATCCGGCTCAAGGGCTTCGACGTCGAGCAGCGGATCAAGCCGCGCCCGAGTACGGATCAGGGCATCACGATCGTGGCGGTCGACGACGACAGTCTCGCGCGGCTCGGTCAGTGGCCGTGGCCCAGGACGCTGATGGCGCGGCTCGTTGGACGGATCGCGATGGGACGGCCAAAAGCGCTCGGCATCGACATCATCTTCTCCGAGCCCGACCGGTTCTCGCCCGATGATATTCTCCGAATGAATCCGGATATACCGCAAGCGGCGATCGCGGCATTGGCCACGATTCCGTCCTATGACGGCTTGCTCGCGGAGGCGCTCAAGAGCGCACCGACCGTTTTGGGCGTCGGCGTCGCCGAAGGCGAGCCCTCCGGCCCCACCCCACCATTCCGCAGCACGCTTATTCGTCAGATCGGCACCGGCGACGCCGAGCATTATGTCCCGAGTTTCGACTTGCTGGTGCGAAGCCTGCCGATCTTCTCGGCCGCCGAGCACGGACGCGGCTCCCTCGTCGGCAATCCCGACGCGGACGGAATTGTGCGCCGGGTCCCGCTGTTCATCCGCGCCGAAGGCCATCTCATCGACAACATCACGATCGAGTCGCTGCGCGTGGCGGCGGGTCAGGGCTCGGTCGGGATGGTGATGTCATCTGACGGCGTCGTCGGCGCCAGCGTGGCGGGCTTGTTCGTCCCGACCGACCGGGGCGGCCGCGCCTACCCCTATTTCGCGCGCCGGCCCGATACACCGATCCTGTCCGCCAGCGCCGTCCTCGATCCGAGCTTCAATCCGGCGCAACTCGAAGGACGCATCGTGCTTCTCGGCGTGACCGGTCTCGGGCTCGTCGATGTGAAGCAGACGCCGATGGGCTTGATGAACGGCATCGAGGTCGACGCGCAGCTCCTCGAATCGATCCTCGCCGGCGATGTGCTGCGCCGATCGGAGGTGCTGACGCGGACCGAGCAGGCGCTGACCATCATCGGCGGCCTCCTCGTGGTGTTCGCGCTTCCATACCGCGAGCCGCGGACCGCCTCGCTGGGACTGCTCGCGATCGTGGTCGTTCTGCTCGCCGCGGGCTTCATCGCGTTTGCCGGCTGGCACCAGTTGCTCGACGGTGTCTATCCGTCGGTCGTGGCGATCCTCACTTTCGGCGTCATGCTGAGCGCGAGCTTGCGGGCGGTGACGGCGGCGCTGCAGCACCAGGAAGGCGAGCTGAGCGCCGCCCGCGCAATCCAGGAAGGATTGCTGCCGCGGACCTGGCGCGAAACGTCCGAGCTCAAATCGGTCGACATCAACGCGCTGATCGAAACCGCGCGTGAGGTGGGCGGTGATCTCTTCGACTATGTCCTCTTGGATCAGCGCCATCTTTTCTTCGCCATCGCCGATGTGTCGGGCAAGGGCTATGACGCGGCGGTCTTCATGGCGATGACCAAGACGGCGCTCGGCATGGCGACGAAGCAGCATGGCATCGGACTCGATATGGCGTTCGGGCTTGCGAACAGCGAGATATCCGTCGCCAGCGACCATGTGCGCGAAAAGGGCGGACGGCCGATGTTCGTCACCGCCTTCGCCGCGGTGCTCGAGATCGACAGCGGCGTGATCCACTATGTCAGCGCGGGGCATGATTCGCCCTATCTGATCCGCGCCGGGGCCTCCCCGTCGCGGCTCGAGACCGAAGGCGGCCCGCCGCTCGGCACGATCGACGATTTCCCGTTTCCGGTGGACGAGGCGCGGCTCGAGCCGGGCGACGTGCTTTTGCTCTATACCGATGGCGTCACCGAGGCCAAGGACGAATCGGCCGCGTTTTATGGCACGGCGCGGCTCGAGCGGGTTGTGGCCGGGCTCAAAGGCGACACCGCCAAATCCGCGGTCGACGCCGTCCGCGCGGATGTCCGCCGGTTCGTCGGCAATGCGGACCCGGCCGACGACATCACGCTCCTCGCGGTACGCTGGCTCGGTCCTCGCGCACCGGAAGGCGCGCTCACTGCACAGTGATCTCG
>DATJLY010000109.1:0-4510 GCA_035509095.1 Allostellaceae bacterium
AAATTTTGTTTTTACCGCAATTAATTAAAAAGCGATGTTGCATCGGCTCCAACAGGACGGTCGTTAACGCGTCTTCTGTATCGCGACGGCTCTCGGGGCTTCCGGTCTTTTTTCGCTAATTTCAATACGTTGGAAAATTGATTCTGGATCCTCTCAACTGCGCGATTCTTGGCCTCATGGCTCTTAATCATCGTTAATTCCGATCTTCGGGCACGCGACTCGCGCGAGTCGCGGCCTCCAAGGGCCCCTTGCAGCAAGGGACGCCGTTGGCCATGGTAGGAACAACCCGCACAGCGTTAACGAAGCCCGCGGGAGGAGAGGCCGATGCAAGTCTTCTTGTTCGATCTATTGGCGTATGGCGAGCAGCTCGATCATCTCAAGCTCGGGACCGAGCTGCCCTATCCCCTGCCTCGGCGCCACTTCAAGGCCGATGTCGCGGCGCGCACCTATGCCGAGCACCTGGCCGCTTGGGAAGAGGCGGACCGGCTCGGCTTCGATGGGATCGGCTTCAACGAGCATCATTGTTCGCCTTATGGACTCATGAACTCGCCCAATCTGATGGCGACCGCGGCGGCGCAGCGCACGAAGCGCGCGAAGCTGTTGATCTATGGCAACCTCTTGCCGCTGCACGAGCCGCTGCGGCTCGCGGAGGAGCTGGCCATGGTCGATTGCCTGTCGGGCGGGCGCCTGATCTCCGGCTTCGCGCGCGGCATTCCGCGCGAATATCAGGTGCACAACATCCCGCTTGCCGAGTCGCGCGCCCGGTTCGAGGAAGCGTACGACATCATCACCGGCGCGTGGCGCGACGAGATCTTCTCTTATCAGGGCAAATTCTGGTCCTACAAGGACGTGGCGCTGTGGCCGCGGCCGGTGCAGCAGCCGCATCCGCGGGTGCAGATACCGGTGACCGGCAGCAAAGAATCGATCGAGTTCGCGGCGCGCCACAACATCACCATCACGCCGGGCCTGCGTCCCGGCGGACTGCAAGAAGACATGATCCGCTATTACGCGAAATGCCTTGCGAGCCACGGCCATCGCATCACCCCCAACCATCTCTCGCTTGGCATCAATGCCTATGTGGCCGACAGCAAGGCCGCGGCAGTGAAGGAGAACGGGCCCTACTTCCTTTATTTCAACCGCACGCTCTTCAGCCACGGCAACTTCACCGAGACGAGCCTGGGCCAGGCGGCAGGGTACATGTCGCAAAGCTCGGTCGATTACGTCCGCCCCGAGAATCTGCGCGAGGTCGAACGCGCGCGCTCCGATTTCCGCAACATGACATTGGACGACGTTGCGCGCATGGCCGAGCGGCTGCCGTGGGGCACGCCGGAGGAAGTGATCGAGCGCATCCTCGCGATCGCCGACCGCGCCGGCGCCAGCACGATCCAGGTGATCATGAATGCCGGCGCCTTGCCGCAGGAACTGTATCTCGAGCAGATCCGGCGCTTCGCGCGCGACGTGCTCCCTGCCCTGCAGAAGCACGAGGTGACGCGGGTTCCTGTCGCGGAAGAGGCGCTCGCCTGACGGCGGCGGGCTAGAACAGCAGCCGGCCGCCGACCACGAGCAAGGTCGTCGCGAGGATCGGCCGCAGCACGGCGTCGGGCATGCGCGTCGCCGCCACGCTGCCGAACAGGATGCCCGGCAGCGAGCCCATCAGCAGCGCGCCCAAAAGCGGCCAGTTGATCGATCCGAGGAACCAGTGGCCGATCCCGGCCGCAAGGGTCAGCGGCACCGCATGGGCGATGTCCGAGCCGACGATGCGGGCCGACGACATTTTCGGATGCAGGATGATGAGCGCCGTGACGCCGATCGCGCCCGCGCCGACCGAGGAAAGCGACACGAGCACCCCCAGTATCGCGCCCGTGAGCACGGTCAGGGCATCGCGCTGACGCTCATTGATGCGCGCCATGAACGGCTCCGCGAACGTGACGATGCGGCCACGAAAAAAGAGCGCGATCGCGGTCAGGAACAGCGCCACGCCCAGCGCGGTCGTGATCGCCGTCCGTACCGCCTCGTTGTCGAGCGGGAGACGCGACAGAACCAGCAGCGTCACGATGGTCATCGGCACGCTGCCGGAAGCGAGCAGCGAGACCATCCGCCAATCGATCGTGCGCTTGAAACCGTGGATGAGGCTGCCGCCGGTCTTGGTCGCCGCCGCGTAAAGCAGGTCGGTGCCGACCGCCGTCGCCGGATGGACGCCAAAGAGAAGGATCAACAGCGGCGTCATAAGGGAACCGCCGCCGACGCCGGTCATGCCGACGAGCGCCCCCACGACAAAGCCCGATACCACGTAAAGCGGATCGATATTCATCGCCGGCTACGCTATCAGAGAGAACCCTCATCGTCTGTAAAATTATGTAATTTCACAGAACGAAGACGTGGTCTATAGAATCACGCCCCGCTCGCGCAGCTCGCGCAGCATGCGGACCGCGGCCCCTTCGGGGTCGCCGTCGCCGCCATCGATCACATAGTCCGGTGCTTCGGGCGGCTCGTACGGGCTGTCGATGCCGGTGAAATTGGCGATCTCGCCGGCGCGCGCCCGGCGATAAAGGCCTTTGACGTCGCGCGCCTCGCAGACCTCGAGCGACGTGCTGACATGGATTTCGAGAAACTCGTCGGCCTCCATCAGGTCGCGCGCCATCTGCCGCTCGCTGCGGAACGGCGAGATGAAGGAGACGAGCACGATGAGCCCGGCATCGACCATGAGCTTCGCCGCCTCGGCGACGCGGCGGATGTTCTCGACCCGGTCGGCGGTCGTGAAGCCGAGGTCGCGGTTCAGCCCGTGGCGGACATTGTCGCCGTCGAGCAGATAGGTATGGCGCCCCAGCTCGACGAGCTTCTTCTCCAACAGGTTCGCGATGGTGGATTTGCCCGAGCCCGACAGGCCGGTGAACCACAGGATGCAGGATTTCTGACCCTTGAGCGCGCTGCGCCGCCGCTTGTCCACCTCGAGCGCCTGCCACACGACGTTGGCGGCGCGCCGCAGCGAGAATTCGACCATGCCGGCAGCGACGGTCAAATTGCTCACCCGGTCGATCAGGATGAAGCTGCCGCTGTCGCGGCACGCCTTGTAGGGATCGAGCGCCAGCGGCCGGTCGAAGCTCAGGTTGCACACGCCGATCTCGTTGAGCGCCAAGGTCTTCGCCGCCTGATGCTCGAGCGAATCGACATTGATCCGATGCTTCAGGCTCGTGACTTGCGCCAGCGCCTGGGCGGTGCCGGCCCGGACGAGATACTGGCGCCCCGGCAACATCGCCTCGTCATGCATCCAGATCACGTTGGCGGCGATCTGATCCGTCGAGGCGGGCCGATCCTCGGGCGCGCACAGCATGTCGCCGCGGCTGATGTCGATCTCGTCGGCAAGCGCCACCGTCACCGCCTGACCGGCCGATGCCTCCGCCAGGTCCGCACCATCAAAGAGGATGCGCTCGATCCGCGAGCTTCGCCCCGACGGTTCGGCGATCACGGCATCGCCGGGCCGGATCCGCCCGCGCGCGATCGTCCCCGCATAGCCGCGGAAGTCCAAGTTGGCGCGATTGACCCATTGGACCGGCATGCGGAAGGCGCCGCCGGGAGGATCGATGTCGACCTCCACCGCTTCCAGATAGGGCAAGAGCGCGGGACCGTCATACCAGGCCATCGCCCCACTCGGCGTCGTCACGTTGTCGCCGCGCAGCGCGGACAACGGGATCGCGGTGACGCTGGGCACGCCGAGCCGTTCGGCGAAGGCGCGGAACTCGGCGGCGATGCGCTCGAACGCGGCGCGGTCGTAGCCAATGAGGTCCATCTTGTTGACCGCGAGCACCAGCTCGCGGATGCCGAGAAGCGACACGATCGTCGCATGCCGGCGCGTCTGGGTCAGGACGCCCTTGCGCGCGTCGATCAGCACGACGGCGAGCGCCGCGGTCGACGCTCCGGTCGCCATGTTGCGCGTGTATTGGATATGGCCCGGCGTGTCCGCGACGATGAATTTCCGCTTCTCGGTCGCGAAGAAGCGATAAGCGACGTCGATGGTGATGGCCTGCTCGCGCTCGGCCTGCAGCCCGTCGACGAGCAGCGCGAGATCGAGCGCCTCGCCGGTGGTGCCGTGCTTGCGGCTGTCGCGCTCGAGCGCTGAAAGCTGATCGTCATAGATGAGGCGCGAATCATAGAGAAGGCGGCCGATCAAGGTGCTCTTGCCGTCATCGACGCTGCCGCAGGTGATGAAGCGCAGCAGGCTTTTCGTGCCGTCCGCCGGCGCCATCAGAAATACCCTTCCTGCTTCTTCAGCTCCATCGAGCCCGCCTGGTCATGATCGATCATCCGCCCCTGACGCTCGGAATTGTTGGCGAGCTTCATCTCGTCGATGATGGCGCGCACGGTCTGGGCGCGCGATGGAAAGGCGCCGCTCAAGGGATAGCAGCCCAAGGTGCGGAACCGGACCCAGCGCATGTGCGGACGCTCGCCAGGTTCGAGCTTCATGCGCGCGTCATCGACCATGATGAGCGTCCCCTCGCGCTCCACGACCGGC
>DATJLY010000110.1:0-2616 GCA_035509095.1 Allostellaceae bacterium
GCGATCGACCGCTATGTCCGCGCGACGGTCAACACCATGTACCACCCGGTCGGCACCTGCCGCATGGGCATCGACGAGCGCGCGGTGGTGGATGGCGCGCTCAAGGTCAGAGGCGTCGAGGGGCTGCGCGTCGTCGATGCCTCGGTGATGCCGACCGTGCCCGGCGGCCACACCAATGCGCCGACCATCATGATCGCGGAGAAGGCGGCCGACCTGCTGCGCCGCGATGCCGGTTCTTGACAACGATCGGGCGTTCGCGACCATCTGAGACGCGAGGAGGCCATCGCCCATGCGACGCAAGAACCGGTTCGAGACCTACAAGGAGGCGGCGAGCCGCGCCTCCTATGACGAGTTTCCGATGCTCGAGCTCGGCATCGATCCGCAGCTTCATCTGAGCCGCAACTCGGTGCCGCAGCCTTTCTTCCTCATCTGCGAACAGGACATCGTGCTGGCCCAGATGTCGGGCGAGGCGCGCATCGAGTTTCAAGCGTCCCCCGCCAACTACATGACCCTGACGCTGGGCGATTTCGTCTATGTGCCGGGCGGCACCCCGCATCGCATCGTGCCGACCGAGCCGTCGATCCAGCTTCGCTACAAGGCGGCCCTTCCGGGCCTCGAAGCGGTCGCGTGGTACGCCGATCGGCAAGAAGTCGCGCGCGTGACCTGGGACTGCGCCAAGGAGCTGCCGCAAGAGGCGTATCTGCGCGCCTGCCGCGCCTTCAACGACGATGCGGGGATGCGCACCGTTAAGGACACGGGCCGCATTCTGCCGCAAATCGATCTCGCGCCTTTCCATTGGGCCGAGGTCGCGGCCGAGATCCGTGAAGCCGAAGCGTTCGAGACCGCCCGCGCGCGGGCGCGCGGCACGGCGCCGCGCGAAGCACCCGCCTCGCGCGGCGCGATCGTGCCGCCCGGCGACGACAAAGTGCCGCTCAAGGTCAACATCTATGATTTCGCGCGCACCGCGACGACGGCGCTCAATCCGATGTTCCCCTATTTCGCGCCCGGCTGCATCGTCCCCTGCATCGCGCTCCAGGATCCGGGTCATCGCGGTTCCATGGGCTATTTCGTGCACTTCAACACGGTTCAGGAAGTGAACCTCAATTTCGGCTCGAGCGGGACCTATCGCGTGCCGGGCGTGGTGTCGGTCGGACCGACCACCCACCCCGTCGGGCAAAAGCCCAATCAGCCGGAAAACCCCGCGATGTTCTATATCGGCGTGATCACGCAGCGTCAGTCCGTGGGCGTGCCGCAGCGCGAGGCGATGATCTTCCATTGCGAGAAATGCGATGCGGAGACTTTCCGCCGCGACTACGACGCGCACGAGGTGCCCGACCGGATGGACGGCCCGGTCGATCCGCAGATTTTGGGCCTGCCGACGATCGCGCAATCATCGGCCGCCGCCGAGACCTTCAACGGCGAGGAAGCGGCGCGCCGATGCAAGGCCTGTGGCCACGTCAACGCGCCGTTTCCGACGGCCTATTGGGGCTGGGACCATTATCGCCGACGCACCGCCGTCGCGGTCGCCGCGCGCAAGATCATGAGCGACGTCGCCGCGAGCGCCTAGGCCGCGGTTTCCTGGCGGAGGAGGTCCGCGAGCATGCGGCGCGCGAGAAGCTGCGCCGCGTCGGCGTTGATGTCGACGAGCCCGTCGAGCGCGCCGCCCGATAATTTCCGCTGCTGCGCCTCGATCATCGCCTTGTCCTCGAGGAAGGTCTGCACCGCGCCGTCGAACAAAAGCTTCGACAGCCCGTCATCCTCGAGGCCGAAATTGCGCGCGAAGCCGAAATGATAATGGCACGAGGTCTCGGTCTCGGGCGTGATCATGTGGGTCGACCAGATCGAGATGCCCTTGCTGCGGTCGCCTTCGGGCGCGCCGGATCCCGTGGGCGCCAGACCCACATCCATGAAGACGAGCGAAGGCGGGCGCCAGTTCGCGAACTGCCAGCGATCGCAGCGGCCGTCGAGGCCGCCGGCCGCGGCGAAAAGAGGCGGCGGATCGAAATCGATCATCCAGCGCCCGACCCGCAGCCCTTCCTCGCTGCGCTCGGTCCGGACCGGGGTCGCGGCCTCGCGCGGGTCGCCCGCAAGCGTGTTGGGATGGAGATAGCTCACATGGCTGAAATCGAGCAGATTGTCGATCAGCAGCTGCCCGTTGCCTTCGAGATGAAGATAGCCCGGCGTCACCGTCCAGCCGGAATCGGCGAGCCATGGGAGGCGGGTGATCTTCGCCTCGTCCGCAAGATCGGGATCGCCCATCCAGATCCAGACGACGTTCCACCGCTCGCGCACCGGATAGGCGCGCACGCGGGCGCCGGGCGGAACGCTGGTCTGGGACGGCACCGCAAGGCAGCGCCCGTCGGTATCGAACTTGAGGCCGTGATAGCCGCATTGCAGCCCTTCGCTCACGAGCCTTCCGCGCGAGAGAGGCGCCGCGCGGTGGCAGCACCGGTCCTCGAGCGCCGCGGCCTTGCCGCCCGCGCCGCGGAACAGCACGACCTCCTCGCCCGCTATCGTGCGGCCGATCGGCTGATCGAGCAGATCCTTGGCCCAGATCGCGCAGTACCAAGCGTTTTTCAAAAACATGATGAGACGATAAAGGCGCCGCCGGGGGCT
>DATJLY010000111.1:0-4349 GCA_035509095.1 Allostellaceae bacterium
ATACCCTCGACCGCCGGATATTACCGCCTCGGTCAAGCCGCAGCAAAACATAATGATTAGGGCGGGGATGACGCTCTCCCGCGACGGTTGTACCATGGCGCCATGGAAGGCGAATCGGTTCTCGGCGAGGCCGCGGTCGCCGCCAATCTCGCGGCGGTCCGGGCGCGAATCGATAGGGCCGCGCGCCAGGCCGGGCGCGCGCCTGCCGACGTGACCCTCGTCGCGGTCGCGAAGACGCAGCCGCAAGCCGCGGTGGCGGCGGCGCTTGCCGCAGGTCAGCGTCATTTCGGCGAGAACCGGGTTCAGGAGGCGCAGCAGAAATTTCCCGACCTGCGCGCGCAGGCGCCTGATCTGCGCCTTCATCTCATCGGCCCGCTGCAAACCAACAAGGTTGCCGAGGCGCTCGCGCTGTTCGATGTGATCGAGACGGTGGACCGGCCCCGGCTGGCCGAGGCGCTGGCGCGCGGCATGGATAAAGCGGGTAAGCGGCCGACCTGCTTCATCGAGGTCAATGTCGGCGAAGAGCCGCAAAAGGCCGGCGTGCTGCCGCGCGAGGCGGATGGCTTCATTGCGCAATGCCGCGACCCGCTGGGCCTGCCGGTCGCCGGGCTCATGTGCATTCCGCCCGAACACGAAGAGCCGTCGCCTTATTTCGCGCTGCTGCGCGAGATCGCGCGCCGCAACGGCCTTAGCCAGCTCAGCATGGGCATGAGCGCCGATTTCGAGATCGCGGTCCGCTTCGGCGCGACCCATGTGCGGGTCGGCACCGCGATCTTCGGCGCGCGGCGCGGCTAGCGCCGGCTCTAGCGCCGTTTCAGCGGCCTGCCCGCGCCTCTTGCGCCTTCCACTCGGCCGACGGCTCGGTCTGCGTCAGCTCGGACGCGAGATATTCGCGCGTGCCTTGGTGGATGAACGCCATCCACAGCGCCGGCTTGTCGGGATTGACGTTGAAATGCTGATGCTCGACCCCTTCGGGCTTCAGCGGCAGTAAGAGAAGATCGCCCTTCTCCCAGTCGATACGCTCGCCATCGACCACGGAATAGCCCTGGCCGTCGATCACATAGATGACCAGCCCGCCTTGATGGCGATGCTTGCCCGACACGGTACGGACCTCGTGCGTGAAGACGGACCAGTTCTGCAACGGCGTGTCCGTGATCGAGCGGCCGGCATCGAGATAGAAGCGAAGATGGCCCTGGCGCATCAATTGCTGCGTCGTGTCCTGCAACCGCACGACGATGCGGCCGGTCGCCTGCCGCTCGGCGAAGGCCCGATCCCGCTGGATCCCGAGCTCATAGGAATTGAGGGTGGTCGGCTCCCGTTCCCGGGTGCGCGTGCGTTCGATCTCGGCCATGGTCCCGCTCCTTTTCTCTTCCCCGATTATAGCAGGCTCACGACGCTCGCCGCGAGCGCGCCCAGAATCACGACCAGCCACGGCGGCACGCGCCAGAACGCCAGCAGCAGGAACGCCGCGATGCCCAGCGCGAAATCCGCCGCCGACCCGATCGCGCTGGTCCACACGGGGCTATAGAGCGCCGCGAGCAACAGCCCGACGACGGCGGCATTGACACCCTTCAAGGTCGACCGCACCGCGGGCTTCCGCCGCAACGCGTCCCAATGAGGCAGCACGCCCGCCAACAGCAGGAACGACGGCAGATAGATCGAGAGCAGGCACAACAACCCGCCGGCCCAGCCATCGGGGGCCGGACGCATCGCCGTACCGAGATAGGCGGCGAAGGTGAAAAGCGGCCCCGGCACCGCTTGCGCCGCGCCATAGCCCGCCAGAAACCCGTTATTGTCGATCCAGCCCGGCGGCACGACCGCGTGCTGCAACAACGGCAGCACCACATGGCCGCCGCCAAACACCAACGCACCGGTGCGATAGAAGGCGTCGACAAGGGCAAGCCAATGGGCGCCGCTCATCGCCGCGGCGGCCGGCAACAAGAAGAGAAGCACGAAGAACAGCACAAGCGCGCCGACCGAGACGGGACGCGCAAGCCGCACCGCAATCGGCGCGGTCGTGGCCGTTGGCGCGGCCGGCGGAAAGAACCGCCAACCGATCAGCCCGCCGATGACGATGGCGGCGATCTGGCCCGCGGCGGTCGGGATCGCAAGCGCCAGGATCGCCGCACCCACGGCAAGGCTCGCGCGCTCGCGATCGGGCGCCAGGCTGCGCGCCATGCCCCACACCGCCTGCGCCACCACCGCCACGGCGACGATCTTGAGCCCGTGAAGCCACGGCGCCTCGCCGCCGGCGCCAAGCCCATGCACGCCATAGGCGAAGAGGATCATCGCCACGGCAGACGGCAGGGTGAAGCCGAGCCACGCGGCCAGCGCGCCGGCAAGGCCGCCGCGCAACGCGCCGACGGTTATCCCGACCTGGCTCGATGCCGGTCCCGGCAGGAATTGGCACAACGCGACGATGTCGACATAGGAGGCTTCGTCAAGCCATTGGCGGCGCTCGACAAACTCGGCTCGGAAATAGCCCAGATGCGCCACCGGCCCGCCAAAGCTCGTGAGCCCCAGGCGCAGGAACGGCCAGAACACGTCAAGGAACCGGGCCGCCGACCTGTGCTCCCCGCCGCTCGGGGCAAAGGCGGACTGGGGGGATGCATCAGCCATGTTGCGCCGCCCCTTATCAATTGTCGCGAAATCAAAGCGTGACGATGACGCGGCTCCCGGTATCCGCTTCGGCGAGCACGGTCAAGAGGTCCGCCCGGGCGAGCGCCACGCACCCCTCGGTCGGCGTGAAATCGGGAGCGGCGAGGTGGAGGAAGATCGCGCTGCCGCGGCCCGGCATGACCGGATCATCGTTCCAGCCGAGCACGACGACCAGGTCATAAAGCCTGTCCGCCCGCCACAGCGCCTCCGCGCTCGCGCCATAGGGAAGCCGGACCGGGCGGTTGTAAGCGGCATCGCCGGGCGCGTCGCACCAGCCGTCGGAAGGGCGGATGGTCGCCACGTCGAGATGCGTTTGCGGCCGGTTCTCCCGGTCCGCGCGATAAAGCACGCGCCGCATCACGAAAGATCCGGCGGGCGTCGCGCCGTCGCCTTCGCGCTTGTCCGAGCGGATGCCGAGGCGCCCGACGGCACAGCGCATCCTCGTGTCGCCCCAACGCGCCGAGCCGGCGCCATTAACGGCGAGATCGGTCATGTCCCCTCGCCCACGGATTGGCCGCCCGCGCGTGAAGCCGCTCGTCGAGGAGCGCCCGCGCCAGCGCGGGCTCGGCCTCGAGCGCGGCGCGAATCAGCATCTGATCGAAGAGATCGCGCTGCGCGTGGCTGCCGCCGATCGCGCGAACCGCCGCGCGCACCGGATAAAGCGCCGCGACCACGTTCGGCCATTGACGCCGGCGATCGGCGATCGCCGCTTCGGCGAGCGCCAGTCCCACCTCGGAAAGGACCCGCGCGGCATCATCCCCGCTGGCCTCGGCATGGGCGCGGCTCGAGCGCCGCCACGCCTCAACCCCGTCCTCGTCGCCGGCGGCGACGAGCGCGATCAGGTAGTGGAGATCGGCGAACACGAGGCAGTGGTCCGCGAGATGGGCCCGCGAGCGCTGCGCAAGCTCGGCCCAACGGCCACCGACATCGACGCCGGTCTCCTCGAGCCGCCACAACAGCGACACGGCATTGCTGATGTCGAGATAATCGTCGGTCGATTCCGCCCTCACCTCGCGGTCATAAAGCGCCAGCACGTCGGCGGTTCGCCCGAGCGCCAGCAGGAACAGGCTGCGGTGCCAGAACGCGTGGAACCGGAAATTGTTGGTGTTGCCCCAGTGGCCCTCCTGCCCCGCGATCCAGCGGACGCCATCCTCGATCCGATCCTGCATCTCGCAGACATGCGCGACCGCGTGCGCCGCCCAGATGTCGGCGGGATCGAGCGCTACGGCACGCCGCCCGGCCGCTTCCGCCGCGTCATAGGCGCCGCCTTCTTCGAGCGAGAAGGCATGGCTGCCCAGCACCCAGGAATAGCCGGGCACGCTCTCGTCATAGCCCGCGAGCGCGGTTCCCGTGACGGCCCGCATCGCCTCGGCATCGCCGCCATAGAAGGCGCCGTACTGCCCGAGCTTCACGGCCAGGAGATCGCGCGGATGCTGCTGAAGGATCGCGTGCCAGGTCGCCGTCGCCTCGGCGAGCGCGCCCCGCGTCCACAGGTTCAGTGCCGCGAGGTGGCGGCGCTCTCGCTCGCTAGCGTCTCCCGCCAGCGCCGCCGCTGCTTCGGCAGCGGCCGTGGCGCGCGCGGTCGCGGTCCGCGTCGAGAACAGCATGAGGAAAAAGCCCTTCACCAACTGGGCCATGATCGCGCGCGGATCGGCGGTCAGCGCCGCCTTGAGATGGTCGCCGGCATCGCG
>DATJLY010000112.1:0-3295 GCA_035509095.1 Allostellaceae bacterium
ATGGAGCATCTCGGCGGCGCCGACATAGAAGGCGAGATGCGGATATTCGGCGCTCGGCTCCATGAAGGTGCAGCCGACCGAACCGATGCCGACATTGATCCCGGCGATCCGGAACGACGCGAAAATGGAGCCCGAGACGCGAAGCTCTCCGCCCAGCACATCGACATAGAAGGCGATGCCTTCCTCGATGTCGCGGCAGGGGAGGCTGACATGCGCCATCGCGTTGAACGCAACCGGCCCGAGTTCCGCCTCGGTTGCCGTATCCAGAATCGTGTCGGCCATTTTCATCCTCCGCCTTTTTCTCACTGCCCAAGCCAACCGCCGCCGCCCCTTGCGCGCCCGAGGGAGCTGGTGCCGGTGAAGGGACTTGAACCCCCACTCCGTTGCCGGAAACGGATTTTCGCACCACTTCGGCTTTCGCCGCCCCCAATTCGGGTTCGTGGTCCGGACTGTCCCTTCACCATCGCGGCTTGCGCCGCCTTAGGTGCCGCCCGTCCAGTCTCTACACCTTCCCGTTCGCTCGGGCTTGGCTCGGGATTAGCAGTGAAGCCTTCCCCGACTTTGAGCGGTTCTGCTCCCGGCGTTTCCGCCGGGGCACTCAATTTTGTCTGAGTCCGTCGCGTCTACCATTCCGCCACACCGGCACCAAAGGAACCTATAGCGGCCCCGGCGACATTCGCCAATCCCCATCGCCGGCCCGTGCGCGGCTTGCACCGCGAAGGTGCCTATGGTTCTCTTTCGCCGCTTAGATGGGTTGGCCGGATAGAGAACGCATGGCGCGGCACTATTTCGAGGATTTCCGGCCTGGGGAAACGATCGAGCTCGGCAGCCGCGCGGTGACCGAGGCGGAGATCATCGCGTTCGCGCGCGACTTCGATCCGCAATATTTCCACACCGATCCCGAAGCGGCGCGGCGCTCGATCTGGGGCGGGCTGGTGGCGAGCGGATGGCACACGACCGCGCTGTTCATGCGGCTTCTGGTCGATGGGCATCTCACCTCCGTCGAGAGCATCGCCTCGCCGGGCGTCGACGAGATCCGCTGGCTGAAGCCGGTGCGGCCCGGCGACCGGCTGAGCGGGCGCCTCACGATCCTCGAGGCGACGCCGTCCAAAAGCGGCAAGCCGCGCGGCACGCTGCTTCAACGCGGTGAATTGCACAACCAGAACGGCGAGCTCGTGATGACCTTGCGAGCGATCAGCATCATCGGCGCGCGGCCCCGCGATGCTTGACGGCCTCATCGCGCTCGTCGCCGGCTTCGTCATCGCGACGATCTCGTCCTTGGGCTATGCCGGCATCCTTTTGATGATGGCGATCGAGTCCGCCTGTATCCCGCTTCCCTCCGAAATCATCATGCCGTTTTCGGGCTATCTGGTCTCGACCGGGCGGTTCGATCTGGCGCTTGTCGCGACCGCCGGCGCGATCGGCTGCAATGTCGGCTCGACCGTCGCCTACGCGGTGGGCGCCTATGGCGGACGGCCGCTGGTCGAACGCTGGGGCGGCTATGTGCTGGTGGGACGGCACGAGCTGGCGCTGGCGGAGCGGTTCTTCGCGCGCTACGGCGGCATCACCGTCTTCATCGGGCGGCTGCTGCCGGTGATCCGGACCTTCATTGCGCTGCCGGCCGGGATCGCGCGGATGCCGCAGCTCCGTTTCCAGCTCTACACCTTCCTCGGATCATGGCCGTGGTGCTATGCGCTGGCCTATATCGGCGCCAAGCTCGGGCAGCGCTGGGACAGCGATCCGCGGTTGAAGGAGATTTTCCACCGCTTCGACGCGGTGATCCTCATCGTCCTGCTGGCCGCTGCGGCGTGGTATGTGTGGTCGCATCTGAAGGGTCGCGTGAGGGCGAAGGGATAGCGGTAATGCGGGTTTCGTCCTGGTTCTATCAGGCCTATGTCTCGGTGTTCCTGGGCGGTGCGGCGGTGATCGCGGGCGCGCTCTTGTTCCAGTATGTGGGCGGGCTTCAGCCGTGCGAGCTGTGCCTTGACGAGCGGTGGCCTTACTACATCGGCGTGCCGTTGACGTTGGCTGCGCTGCTTGCGGGCCGGTGGCGACCCCTCCTCATCGGCGGCGCCGTGATCGTGCTGCTGATCTATCTCGCGAGCAGCGCGCTCGCCTTTTATCACGTGGGCGTGGAGCAGCACTGGTTCGCGGGGCCCACTGCCTGCACCGGCGGCGGCGGGACCGCGCACACGATCGCCGAGCTCGAGGCGCAGCTTTCGGCGGCGCAGCCGGTGCGGTGCGACGAGCCGCAATGGACCATGGTCGGCATCTCGCTCGCCGGATGGAACCTGCTGGCGTCGCTGGCGCTTGCGGCCCTGTCGGCAAGCGGCCTGCACGGGGCGCTGAAAGGCGAAGGCGCATGACGGGACCGCGCCGGCTTCCCGGCGATCCGCCGGCCAACGAGATCGTGCGGCGCATCATCCGCGTCGACCATGCCGGCGAATATGGCGCCGCCCGCATCTATCGCGGCCAGCTTGCCGTCCTCGGCCGATCGCCGTCGGCGCCCCTCATCCGCCACATGGAGGAGCAGGAGAAACGCCACCTCGCCGCCTTCGACCGGCTGGTGGTGGAGCGGCGCGTGCGGCCGACGGCGCTCTCGCCGCTGTGGCACGTCGCGGGCTGGGCCCTGGGTGCCGCAAGCGCGGCGCTCGGCGAAGCCGCCGCGATGGCCTGCACGGCCGCGGTTGAGGAGGTGATCGACGCGCACTACGCGAGCCAGATCGAGACGCTGGGCGACGCCGAGCCCGAGATCAGGCAGTCGCTCGAAGAGTTCCGCCGCAACGAGATCGAGCATCGCGACACGGCGCTTGGCCAGGGCGCCCGGGACGCGCCGGCTCACACATTCCTATCGGCCGCGATCAAGGCCGGATCGAAGCTCGCGATCTGGCTGTCGACGCGGGTTTGAGCGCTTACGCCCGCGCGCGGCCCACGACGCCGGCCTCGGCGATCGCCGCGGGGATCATGGACGGGCTTTGCGGCGCCATCACGTGGGCGCCCGCGATGCCGGGAATTTCGGCCAGGTGCCGGATCATCTCGGCGCAGATGCGCACACCTTCGCGCCGTGCATCCTCGGCCTTGTCGAGCCGATCGACGATCGCGTCGGGAATGATGGTGCCGAAGAGATGTTCCTTCATCCAGCGCGCCGACCGCGCAGAGGGAATGGGCGCCACGCCGATCAGCACTTTGAGACGCGGCACCACTCCAAGCTCCCCTAGCCGCGCCGCATAACGTCGCACCACGTCCGGGTCCATGCAAAACTGGGTCTGCACGAAGTCGGCGCCCGCCTCGATCT
>DATJLY010000113.1:0-25196 GCA_035509095.1 Allostellaceae bacterium
TGCGCGCCGCGATCGACTATGGCGCGAAGATGGTGAGTGACCACAAGGGCCGATTCGGCCTGTTCGCGCCGCTCAACATGATCGACGTCGATAGTTCGCTGAAGGAGCTCGAGTACGCTTATGACCAGGCGCATGCCGACGGCATCGGGCTGCAGACGAGCTATAACGGCAAATATCCCGGCGACCCCGCCTATAAGCCGATCCTCGAAGAGCTGAACCATCGCAAGGCGGTGGTGTTCCTTCATGGTCCCAATGCCGCCTGCTGCAGCGCGATCCAGGACGGGCCGGGCGTCTATGGGTCGGTGGTCGAAGTGACGTTCGATGCGACACGCGCCGCGGTCAGCCTGCTCACCAGCGGATCGCTCGTGCGCTATCCCGACATCAAATGGATCCTTCCCTATGGCGGCGGCACGCTGCCGTTCGATGCGGGCCGCATCGAGGCGTTCGTGAACGGGCCGCTGAAGCCCGGCCTGAAGGCCGAAGAGATCGCGCCGCACGGCATCTTCGCCGAATTCGGCAAGCTCTATTACGATACGGTCAACGTCACCAACGCGGCGTCCTGGGCCTCGCTCATGAAGCTCGCGGGCCCGCGCCAGACCGTCTATGGCACGGACTTCATCTATTTCAACAATGATCAGCTTCTGAACATCGACAAGCGCGTCTCGGGCAAGGACAAGGAGATGATCCTCTCGGGCAACGCCAAGCGGATCCTTCCGCGTCTCGCGAAGGCCTGAGCGCGATGCTCGCGACGAGCCGCCGCACCGTGCTCGCGGGGCTGGCGGCGGGCGCGGTCGTGCGTCCTGCGCTCGCCGATTTCGAGCGGCCGACGCGGATCGACACGCATCACCATTTCTACGCCCCGGAATGGAAGGAGGCGGATGCGGCCTATGCCCAGAAGATCGGCGCGGGCCCGCCGCTCACCGCGCAATGGACGGTGGATAAAACGCTCGACGACATGCAAAAAGGCGGGGTCGAGATGGCGATCCTGTCGCTCTCGTCGATCCCCGGCAATTGGTTCGGCGGCGATCCGGCGACGGCGACGCGGCTTTCGCGCGCCTGCAACGAGTTCGCCGCGGGCTTGATCCGCGACCATCCCGGGCGGTTCGCGCTTTGGGCATCGCTGCCGATGCTCGACATCGATGCAAGCCTTGCCGAGATCGAGCACGCGCTCGACGAGTTGAAGGCCGACGGCATCGGGCTTGCCACCTGCTACGGCGACAAATGGCCCGGCGATCCCAAGTTCCAGCCGGTGTTCGAGGAGCTGAACCGGCGCAAGGCGGTCGTGTATTTCCATCCTCTGACGCCTAATTGCTGCGGCAGCACGTTGCCCGGCGTGGCGCCCGGCGTCATCGAAGTGCCGCACGATACGACCCGCGCGGCGTTGAGCCTTCTTCTGTCGGGCACCTTCGCCAGGATGACCGGCATCCAATGGCTGTTCTCGCACGCGGGCGGGACCTTGCCGTCGGTCGCGGGGCGCATCAATTCGTTCTATGCGGGCGACCGTCCCGACAAGAATCTCAAGCTATTCGCGCCAAACGGCATCATGGCCGAATTCGCGAAGCTCAATTTCGACACGGCGAACGCCGCCTGGCCCGCGTCGATCGCGGGGCTGCTGAAGATCGTGCCCGCCTCGCACCTCACGTTCGGCAGCGACTATCCCTATTTCCGCTCCGCCGCGACGGTCGAGGCGCTCGGCAAGCTCGGCCTCGGCCCCTTCGACCGGCGCGGCATCGACCGCGACAATATCCGCCGCATCCTGCCGCACCTCAAGGTGATGTAGGGGAGGTGGGGTCGGCGACAGGGCCGCGAGGCGTTGTATATGAGGAGGCGGCTCCGTAAACTGACACCATGAGCCATCTCGACCGCGTCACGTTCGATCCGGACCAATGCGGGGGCCGGCCGTGCATTCGCGGCATGCGCATCCGCGTCAAGGATGTGCTCGATATGCTCGCCGGCGGAGCAACGCACAGCGACATTCTCGAGAGCTATCCCTATCTCGAGCGAGAGGACATCTTGGCCGCGCTTGAGTACGCCGCGCGACAGGTCGATCACGTCGTGCTGTCACTCGCGAAGTGAAGTTCCTGGTCGACGCGCAGTTGCCGCCAGCACTGGCCCGCTGGCTCGGCGAGGACGGACATGAGGCCGTCCATGTTGTCGAGGTCGGCCTTCTGTCGGCGCGCGACACTGACATCTGGGCCCATGCCCGGCAGAGCGGTTCGGTTCTTGTTACGAAGGACGAGGACTTTGCTGCGCGCTCCGCTCAGGACCAATCCGCGCCAATCGTGATATGGCTCCGTGTCGGCAACGCGAGCAATCGTCAACTGCACGCATGGTTCGCTCCAAGATTGCCGGTCATCCTGCGCTCGATTGCGCAGGGCGACCGGCTGATCGAGGTGGTCTGACCCTACGCCAGCTTCGGCAGGAGCTGTGCGAAGATGTCGGGCGTGTAGTTCGTCGTGGTGAAAAGGTGCTGGCGCGATTCCTCGGTCATCGCCTTCAAGCGCGCCATGTCGACGCCCAAAAGCTTGCCGCGGAACTTCCGCACCCGTCCGCCGATGATGACGGTGTCGACATTGGAGCGTTCGGCCGCCTGCACCACCGTGCCGATCGCGTTGTTGGAAGGGTAGAGATTGATGTCGTCGGCGCGGATCAGGATGATGTCGGCCTCCTTGCCGGGGCTCAGGCTGCCGATCTTGTCCGTGAGGCCGGCGCACCATGCGCCGCGCATCGTCGCGCATTCGAGCACGTCCTCGACCATCACCGGCTTTGGCGGATTCTGGTCGCCGTTGAATTTGCGGTTCTGCGCGGTCGCGCGCTGGATATAGAACGCGACCCGCATCTCCATGAACATGTCGGTGCTGTAGGAGGTCTCGTTGTCGACGCTGAAACCCGGCTTGATGCCGTGGTCAAGCGCGTGCTGAAAGGCGCATACGCCTTCGCCGAGCGCGTATTGCGCGTCCGAGCGCGGGCACACATCGACGGTGGCGCCGGTATCGTGGAGGATCTGCCACGTCTTGTCCGGCAGGCCGCCGCAATGGTTGAAGGTGTTGTCGGGCCCGACCAGCTTGTCGGCCGCCAGCGGATCGAGAAGCGCCGCCATTTGCGGGCCTTGGAACTCGGTGGTGATGCGCAGCCCAAGCTTGCGCGCGAACGCCCAATTGTCGCGGCTCGGCCCCGAGAACATGCGCAGCGTCACGAGCTGATCGGTCGAGGAGAAATATTTCTTCTGGAGCCGCGCCAGATCCTGCGGCCATTGATGGTCCCACGTGCCGGCGCTCGGCGCGCCCGAGGCATGGACACCGCGGATGCCGCTATCGATCAACGCTTCGACCGCGGCGTCGGAATGGGCGGCGCTGCGTGCGTTGTGCGAATTGTCGATGATGCACGTGACGCCCGCATCGATGCAGCCGAGCGCCGTGATGAGATTGCCGACATACATGTCTTGCGGCCGGTAATGCGTCCCGAAGCTCAGATGCGTCGCGTTCATATAGTCGGCGAGCGTCGGCGAGTTGGGATTGATGCGGCGGAGCTGTCCTTCCCAGGCATGGCGGTGACAATCGATGAGGCCCGGCACCACGATCATATTGGCGCAATCCACGGTCTCGGCGCCGGCGGCCGGGATGGTCGGCGCGATCTGCACGATCTTCTTGCCTTGGATCAGCACGTCGCCTTTGGCGAGATTGCCGACTTTCTCGTCAAGGCTCACGATCGTGCCGCCTTTCAGCAGCATCTTGTGCTTCGGATCGACCGCGCGCTGACCGGACAGACGCCGGATCGCGGCTTCGTCGGCCGCTTGCGCGGAATCGGTCACGACGCGCGCCGCGGCGAGGGCGGCGACCGAGGCGCCGGCCTTGAAGACGGTGCGGCGCGATAGAGAAGGAAGCTTACGGCTCATGGGTGGTCCTCCCGATTTTATGGTGGAGAGAAACTAGCGGATGAGGCTCGGAAGTCTATTCCGGTCCGTTGGCGCAAAGATCGTGAGGGGCGGCCTACTCGGCGCGCGCTTTGCCGGAGAGGAGCAGATCGGGATCGAGCGCGACGTTGCGCACCGTGCCGCCCAAGGGCGGCGCCGGCTTGTTGTCGACCAGCACTTGAAGGCCGGTGGCGTTGCCGGTTTTCAGCATCAGGCCTTTGCTGTCGGGCACGCGATAGCTGTCGCCCGCGTGCAGAATGCGCTGTGCGACCACGGTCTGCGCCGCATCGCTGTCACGGACCTGGATCCAGCAATCCTTGATCGCGCGAAGCGTGATGCGCGAAGGCCCATCGACCGCGCCGAAGACGTGCGGCGTGTCGGCGGCGTTGGCAGCGGCCGGGGTCGAGGTGGCGGCCGTCGGCGTGGCCGCGGCGGTGGGCGGCGGGACTGCGGCGGCGACGGCCGCCGGCGCGGGCGCCGCCGGGGCTGAAGCCGGCATCGGTGCTGGCGCCGCCGGCACGGTCGCCGCGCCCGCGGGCAGGCTCGCCGTCGGCGAAGGCGGCGGAGCCGGGGACGTGGCGGTCGGTTCCGGTGGCGGCAGAGGCGTCGCCGTCACGGGCGCGGGCAATGGGGCCGTGGTGGCGGTCTGGGTCGGCGGCGGCGCGGTCGTGGTGGGCGTCGCCGGCGTCGCGGAAGCCGCGGGCGCCGTCGATGAGGCGGGCGCGGCGGGCGCAGCCGAGGGGGCAGGTGCCGGCGCCGCACTCTTGGCCGGCGCGGGCGGCGGCATCAGGTTGCTGGGGACGGCGGCGACTCGCTCGGGCCGATTCATCTCCACGGTCGAGAGATACTGCCAGAAGAAATAGGCGCACACGGCCAGCACCAAGGCCAGCAGCAGGACCCGGCCGCCCGGGATGCTGCGCTGCGTGAGCGGCATCGGGAAGCTCAGATCGCGGCGCTGCTCGAAGCCGGAGGATTCGAGCTTGAAGCGCCGCACCGCCTCTTCCGGGTCAAGACCCAGATGGGTCGCATAGCTGCGCACGAAGCCGAGCCCATAGACCGCGCCGGGCAGACGCTCGCTGCGGCCCTGCTCGATCGCATCGAGATAGGCGGCGCGGATGCGCAGCGCGGCCGCGATCCCTTCGAGATCGCCGCCTTGCTCGAGACGCGTGCGCCGCAACAGGCTGCCGATCGTGTCGCGCGGCCGCAACGGCGTCGCCTCGGCCGCCGGCTGACCGCGTCCATCCGTTTGAGGCAATGGCGCAAGTTTGGCCATGCAAATGGTCTCGATTTCGCCCACGCAAGTCTGCGGCAGCCGGACGCTTCTAGCAAATAAAATCGGCAGGCGACGGGACCCGGTCAGATCGCCACGCCGTGATCGCTCAGGAAATCCCGCAGCCGGTCCCGGATGCTGTGGCTGGGGCTCGCCTCGACGCCTGCGAGGAACGATTCGAGGGCACCGAGATTGAGGCTGCGCAGCATCCCTTTCACCGGCCCCACCGAACCCGGCGACATCGACAGGGTCCGGAAGCCGATGCCGACGAGCGCCGCCGCGTCGACCGGCTGCCCCGCCATTTCGCCGCACAGCGATAGTTCCACCTTGTGTCGCGCGCACGCCCGAACCACGCCTTTGAGCGCCCGCAGAACCGGTGGCGCCAACGGGTCATAGCGTTCCGCAAGACGCGGATGGCCGCGGTCGGCCGCGAACAGGAACTGCATCAGGTCGTTGGTGCCGACCGATATGAAATCGACCAGCGGCAAAAGCTCATCGAGCTGAAACAAAAGCGCCGGCACCTCGAGCATGATGCCGACCGCGAGCCGTTGCGGCGGCCGGGTCGCGTCGCGGCGCCAGGCGCGTTCCAGCTCCAGCTCGAGGATGGCGCGCGCGGCGGTAAGCTCGGCGATCTCGGCCACCATCGGGAACATCAGGCGAAGGCGGCGGTCCTCGGCGGCGCGGATGAGCGCGCGAAGCTGCTGGCGCAGCAGCGACGGCCGGTCGAGCCCGATGCGGATGGCGCGCCACCCCATGGCCGGATTCTCGTCGGCGGCCGCGGGCAGATAGGGAAGCAGCTTGTCGCCGCCGGCGTCGAGGGTGCGGAACGTCACCGGCCGCGCGCCTGCGAGATCGAGCACGCGGCGGTAAAGCTGGGTCTGCTCGTCGACGGTGGGGAAGCGGTCGCGCAGCATGTATTGCAGCTCGGTGCGGAAGAGCCCGATGCCGTTGGCGCCGGCCTCGTCGAGATAGGGCAGATCCAGCACGAGGCCGGAATTGAGCTGCAGCTCGACCCGCACCCCGTCCAGCGTTTCCGCCGGCAGCTCGCGCAGCGCGGCATAGCGTTCGCGCGCGCCTTGATGGACTTCGATGCGGCGCTCGATCGCCTGCTGCACGTCCTCGCTGGGACGCACGAGCACCACGGCCTCGTCGCCGTCCATTGCCACGAGCTCGCCGGCTTCGACGCGGTCGAGCACCGATTTGACCCGGCCGATCGTCGGCAGATCGAGCGCGCGCGCGACGATCGCCACATGGGATGTCGGCGATCCCTCCTCGAGCACCAGCCCCTTGAGCCGCGTGCGGTCGTAATCCAGAAGCTCGGCCGGCCCCATGCTGCGCGCGACCAGGATGAAAGCGTCGGGGAGTGCCGCCGCCGACGCGGTCGGCGGCCGGCCCGCGAGATGTTGCTGCAGCCGGTTGGTCAGGTCCTCGAAATCGGCGAGCCGTTCGCGCAAATAGGGATCGCTCGCCTGGCTCAGCCGCGCGCGCGTCTCGTCTTGCACTTTCTGCACCGCGGCCTCGGCGGTGAGCCCGCCGCGGACCGCTTCGGTGATCCGCTGCATCCAGCCGCGGTCGGCCGCGAACATGCGATAGCTCTCGAGGATCTCGCGCGGCTCGCCGCCTTCGACCGCGTCGCTTTGGGCCAGCATCGCATCGATCGCCTGGCGCATCGACGCGACCGCCTGGCGCAGACGCTGCAATTCGGCCTGCGGGTTCTCGGCGACGACCTGGCGGATCACGAGGCGCGGCTGATGCAGCACCGCGGGCGCAAGCGCGAGCCCGCCTTGGATGCGCACCCCTTCGAGCCGCACCGGCAGCGCCCCGGTGTCGCCCGTCGGGCTGAGCTCCAGCGGGTTGACCAATTCGCCGCCCGCCACCAGCTCGGCGAGGATCATGGCGATGGTCTGAAGCGTCTCGATCTCTTCCTCGTCATAGTTGCGCAGCGTGCGGTTCTGCACCGCGAGCACGCCCAGCACGTGCCCGCCGCGCAGGATCGGCACCCCAAGGAGAGAGTGATAGATTTCCTCGCCGGTCTCGGGCCGGTAGGCAAAATCCGGATGCGCCTGCGCGTCGGCAAGCGCGAGCGACCGCGCGGTCGCGGCGATGACGCCGATCAGCCCTTCGCCGACGCGCAGGCGCGTGCGGTGGACGGCTTCGGGCCGCAGCCCCTCGGTCGCGAACAGCTCCAGCACTTCGCCCGCGCGCATCATGTACATGGAGCAGACTTCGGCGACCATCTCGCGGGCGATGATCTGCACCACCGCGTTGAGGCGGTCTTGCGCCGAGCCGGCGCCGGCCATGGTGTCGCGCAGGCGGCGCAGGACTCGGCGGGATCCGGGGACCGCCGCCGTGGGCTCCATCAGGCGCCGACCCCGGCGCGGCGTGACACAAAGGGCGGCGCGGTCTCCCGGTGGGCGAGGGCCGCCAACGCCTCGCCGACCAGCTCGTTGACGATCTCGGCCGTCGACTGTTCGCACGTCACCATGCCGACGCTTTGGCCCGCCATCAGCGACCCGTGCTCGACATCGCCGTCGATCACGGCACGACGCAGCGCCCCGGCCCAGAAATGCTCGATCTCGAGCTGCGCTTCCTTGAGGGGCAGCTCGCCGCGTCCGAACCGGTCGATCACATCGCGCTGAAGCGCCATGAAGGCGCGCGTGCCGTCGTTCGCCAGCGCGCGCACCGGGATCACCGGAAAACGGGGATCGAGCTGCGGCGAGGGGACGGCGTCGCGGGCGCCAGCGCGGATGAAGGCCTGTTTGAAGCGCGGATGCGCGATCGATTCACGCGCGCAGACAAAACGCGTGCCAAGCTGCACGCCGGCCGCGCCCATCTCGAGATAAGCCAGGACCGCCTCGCCGCGGCCGATGCCGCCGGCGACGAAGACCGGCAGGTCGGGAAGATGCGGCAGGATCTCCTGTGCCAGCACGCTCGTGGCGACCGGGCCGATATGCCCGCCTGCCTCCATGCCCTCGATCACGATCGCATCGGCGCCCATGCGCTGCAGCTTGCGCGCAATCGACAAGGCAGGGGCGAAGCACAACAGCTTGGCGCCGCCATCCTTGATGCGCTGGATCGCACTGGCGCCGGGCAAGCCGCCTGCGAGCACGACATGGCTTACGCCGGTTTTGGCGCAGACATCGATAAGCGCCATCAGGTCGGGATGGAGCGTGATGAGATTGACGCCGAACGGGCGGCTGGTGCGCTCGAAGGTCGCCTCGATCTCCGCGGCGAGAAGCGGCGGCGACATCGCGCCGCAGGCGATGACGCCGAAGCCGCCGGCATTCGAGATCGCGGCGACCAGGCCGCGCTCGCTGACCCAGGTCATGGCGCCGCCCATGATCGCGGCCTCGCAGCCGAGAAACTCGGTGCCGCGCCGCCACAAATCGTCGAGGCGCCGGCGCGTCTTGCCCTGATCCTCAGCGGGCATCGAGACCATAGGCGGTGTGCAGCGCGCGCACGGCAAGCTCGGTGTATTCCTCGGCCACCAGCACGCTCACCTTGATCTCGGACGTGGAGATCACCTGGATGTTGATGCCCTTGGCCGCCAAGGTCTCGAACATCTCCTTGGCGACGCCGACATGGCTGCGCATGCCGACGCCGATGACGGAGACCTTCACGACGTTGGCGTCGGGCTTGAGCGAGGCATAGCCAAGCATCGCGCGGCGCTCTTCGAGCACGGCGACCGCGCGCGCCAGGTCGGCCTTTGCCACCGTGAAGGTGATGTCGGTGGTGGCGCGGTCGTCCGAGATATTCTGCACGATCATGTCGACATTGATCGACGCGTCGGCCAAAGGCCCGAAGATCGCGGCCGCCACGCCCGGCCGGTCCGCGACCTTGAGCAGCGTGATCTTGGCCTCGTCGCGGCTATAGGCGATGCCGCTCACCACCTGCTTTTCCACGATCTCTTCCTCGTCGACCACCATGGTTCCGGGCAGCTCGGCGAAGCTCGACAGCACCTGAACGCGCACGCGATGGTTCATCGCCATCTCGACCGAGCGCGTCTGAAGCACCTTGGCGCCGAGGCTTGCGAGCTCCAGCATTTCCTCGTAGGTGATCTTATCGAGCTTTCGCGCCTTCGCAACGATGCGCGGGTCGGTCGTGTAGACGCCGTCGACATCGGTGAAGATGTCACACCGGTCGGCGCCGAGCGCCGCGGCAAGCGCCACGGCCGACGTGTCGGAGCCGCCACGTCCCAAGGTCGTGACGCGCTCCTCGGGGCCGATGCCCTGAAACCCGGTCACGACGGCGATTTCGCCGGCCGCGAGGCGCGGGAGCAGCCGGTCACGCGCGATGTCGGCGATCCGCGCCTTGCCGTGCTGACCATCGGTCTCGATCGGCACCTGCCAGCCTTGCCACGACCGCGCGGCAAGGCCAAGCTGCTGCAAGGCGAGCGCCATGAGGCCGGCCGTCACCTGCTCGCCGGTGGCGACGACCGCATCGTATTCGCGCGGGTCGCCCAGCTCGCCCAGCTCGTTGGTCCAACGCACGAGCTGGTCCGTCGTGCCGGCCATCGCCGAGACCACGACCGCCACCTCGTTGCCGGCGTCCCGCTCGCGCTTGACGCGGAGCGCCGCGTTGCGGATGCGCTCGATCGAGGCGAGGGACGTGCCGCCGAATTTCTGCACGAGTCGCGCCATGGATCGCGTGAGGTCCAAGGGGTTGGGGATGGGCGCGCCAGCGCGTCGTCATTGCCGGCGGCGGGGCGGGTATTCATACTCTCTGCGGCGCGGATTAGGCAAGCCATGGACCAGGACGACGACGGAGCCGGCGGGACCATCGATCGCGACGAGGTCGCGCGCTTTTCCGCACTTGCCTCGCGCTGGTGGGACGAGGATGGCGAGTTCCGACCGCTCCATCGGATCAATCCGGTTCGGCTCGAGTTCCTGCGCGAACGCCTGGTCCGCCATTTCGCCCGGGAGCCGCGCGACCTTGCACCGTTCCGCGGCTTGAGCCTCGTCGATATCGGCTGTGGCGGCGGGCTGGTCGCGGAGCCGATGGCACGGCTCGGCTTTTCCGTGACGGGCCTCGATGCCGACCCGGAAACGCTCGCTGTCGGCCGGGCGCATGCCGCGGCACAAGGGCTGAGGATCGACTATCGGTGCGAGACGGCCGAGGCGCTGGCGGCAAGCGGCGTGCAATTCGACGCGGTGCTGGCGCTCGAAGTGATGGAACATGTGCGCGACGTGCCGCTCTTCGTCGCCGCGTGCGCGCGGCTGCTGCGTCCCGGCGGCGCGTTCCTGGCGTCCACCATCAACCGCACCCCGCGCTCGTTCGTGCTGGCGATCGCCGGCGCCGAATACGTGCTGCGTTGGCTGCCGCGCGGCACCCACCGGTGGGACCGGTTCCTGCGCCCTTCCGAGGTGGCGGCGGCGCTGCGCGGCAACGGGCTCGAACCGCGCGAATTTGCGGGGCTCGTGTTTGACCTGTTGCACGGAAGCTGGGGTCTCTCGTCTGATCTCGCGGTCAACTATTTAGTATTTGCCACCCAAACGAAGTAGAAATACTCTCTGCGATGAGCACCTGGGGGTACAGGCGCTGCGCTTGGGGACATACCGTTTCGTCCGGATGGTTTGTGGGCAGTGCCCACCGCCGAGGGAGGGGGAACGGTCGAAAGATGGTGTGCTATGAACATGAACGCGTCGCCGGCAGACGGGATCCGTCTCGCCGGCAAGATTAAATGGTTCAATCGTAGCAAGGGTTTCGGCTTCATCGTTCCGGACGATGGGACGGGCGATGTGTTCCTGCCGCTGGCCGTGCTCGAGCGGTCGGGTTTCGGCGAGGCGCCGGATGGGGCGGCGATCGTCGTCGAGTGGGTGCAAGGGCCGAAGGGCCGCGCCGCGTCGCAGGTATTGCAGCTCGACACCTCGACGGCGCAGCCGCGCGCGCCGCGCAGCGAAGGCCGCTTCCGGTCGCGCGACGATGGCGGTGGCGGCCATTACGGCGACCAAGGGGGCGGCCCCGCCGAGTCGCTGGATGGCGTGGTCAAATGGTACGACCCGGCCCGCGGCTTCGGCTTCATCCTGCCCAATGATGGCGGCAAGGACATCTTCGTTCACGTCACCGCGTTGCGGCGCTCGGGTCTCGACATGCTCGAGCCGGGTCAACCCGTCCGCATGATGGTGGCCCAGGCCCGCCGTGGCCGCGAAGCCTCGTCGATCGAGCTGATTTAACCCCTCCCGTCGCTCTGCCTGGCTCCCTTTCGGCCGGAAAGGGCCGATTTTGCCTGTCTTGGGGATGAGAAAGCTGTTGCGGTAATCCCGACTCGTGATACTGTATCTAGTAGGCGACTACACGCCGAACCCCAGGATACGGTAGGACACCATGGAGACGATCTGGAATCCGGATCTTATCGACCGCCTCATCGCACTTTGGGACGAGGGCCTTCCAACCGCCGAGATCGGCCGCCGGCTCGCCATCAGCAAGAATGCCGTGATCGGCAAGGCGCACCGGCTTGCGCTGACGCCCCGGCCGTCGCCGCTGAAGAGCCCGCCGGTGCGGCGTCGGGCGCTGACCCCCCAGCCGTCGGTCTGCACCTGGCCTCAAGGGCACCCCGGGGACAAGGATTTCCGCTTCTGCGGCGAGCGGCCGGTGCCGGGCAAGCCCTATTGTGCCAAGCACGCGGCGATGGCGTACGTCCGGCCGAAGACCCATAGCGCCGCCTGAGATAGGTCACTTTACCCGCGCGCGCCGGCGTGCGAGCCTCCGCCCCTCCATCGGCGGAGGCTCCCATGACGACTGAACTGCCGGTCACGGCGCTTGTTGCCCGGCGCGCTGCCGAACTCGACTATGCGCTGATCCCCGCCGAGATCCGCGCCGTCGCACGGCAATGTTTCCTCGACTGGTTCGCCGTGACGCTTGCGGGATCGCGCGAGGAACTGTCGCAGATCATTGCCGCCGAAGCCGCGCTCGAAGGCGAAGGCGGCAGCGCCACCCTGGTCGGGCTGGGGCGCAAGACGGCGCCGCTTTTGGCGGCGCTGGTGAACGGCACGACCTCGCACGCGCTCGACTACGACGACATCCACCTCTCGTTCTTGGGCCATCCGACGGTCACGCTGGTGCCGGCGATCCTTGCCGCCGGGGAAACGGCCGGCGCAAGCGGGCGCGATCTCCTAACGGCGTTCGTCGCCGGGTACGAGACGATCTGCCGGGTCGGGCTCACTGTCGCACCCGGCCATTACGGGCGCGGGTTCCATGCCACCGCGACCGCCGGAAGCTTTGGCGCGGCGGCCGCGTGCGCGCGCCTCATGCGGCTCGATCCGGAGCGCACCGCGATCGCGCTCGGCATCGCCGCGACGCAAGCCGCAGGCCTCAAATCCATGTTCGGCACGATGTGCAAGCCGCTCCATGCCGGCAAGGCGGCGCAGAACGGGCTCTTGGCGGCGCGGCTCGCGGCCCGCGGCTTCACGAGCCGGCCCGACGCGGTCGAATGCGCGCAAGGCTTCGCCGCGACACAAGCGCCGGCGTTCCGGCCCGAAGCCGCGCTCGAAGAGCCGCCGGGCGGTTATTATCTGCGCGGCAATCTCTTCAAGTATCACGCCGCCTGCTATCTGACGCATGCCGCGATCGAGTGCGCGCGGGCGATCGCGACGCGGCCGGGCTTCGCGCCGGAACAGATCGCCAAGATCGTGGTGCGGATCGACCGCGGCGCCGACAAGGTCTGCAACATCCTGTCGCCCCGTACCGGGCTCGAGCTGAAATTCTCGCTGCGCTTCACCGTCGCGCTGGCGCTTTCGGGCTTGGACACGGCAAGCCTCGCGACCTACACCGACGCGCGGACCCAGGACCCGGAGCTTAAGGCGCTTGCCGGCAAGGTCGAGATCGCGTTCGAGCGCGGCTGGGATGCCGCGCGGTCCGAACTCACCGCCACGCTCACCGATGGCAGCGTGCTCGAAGCGACCCATGATGCGGGCGTGCCGGCCGCCGACGTCGCGGCGCAAGGGCGCCATATCGAGGCGAAATTCCTGAGCCTCGCCGAGCCCGTTCTGGGCGCCCCCAATGCGCGCCGTCTCGCGGCCGCCATCGGCGCGCTCGACGAGCTTCGCCACACGCGCGACTTGATGGCGCTCGCGGGCTGAGATTCAGCGGCGCTTCTTTGGCGCCGGTCGCTTCGGCACCTTGATCTTCAAGAGGCGCGCGGCATTGCCACCCAGAATGGCGGCGTGGTCGGCTTCGCTCAGGCCCGAGCCTTCGACGAACTTCACGGCGTTGGGAAGCGCCATGTCGTAGGGATAATCGGTGCCGAGCAGCAGGTGGCTGGCGCCCCATTGCGCGGCCAGATATTCGAGCTGGTGGTGGGTGAAGACGATCGTGTCGAAGTAGAATTTTCGCAAATAGCTGGTGGGCCGCTTCTTGATCACGGTGCGACAATCGGTGCGGTATTTGTGCGCATGATCGGCGCGACCGGAATAGGCCGGCAGGAATCCGCCGCCATGCGCGACGACGATCTTGAGCCCCGGATAGTCCTCCAGCACGCCGCCGAAGATCAGGTGATGCATCGCCACCGTTGAATCGAGCGGGTTGCCGATCACGTTGATGAAATAGTGATCGCTGAGGCGCCGCCCGTCGGTGAAGCCCGAGGGATGCATGAAGATGAGGATGCCAAGCTCCTCGGCCTTGGCGAAGAAGGGCCGGAAGCGTTCGTCCGACAATTCCTCGCCATTGACGTTGGTGCAGATCTCGACGCCGCGCAGGCCCAGCTCTTTGACCGCGCGCTCCAGCTCGGCGACGGCGAAGACCGGCGCTTGCAGCGGCACGGTCGCGAGGCCGACGAAGCGGTCGGGATGCTCGGCGCAAATCTGGGCGATGTTCTCGTTGATAAGGCGCGCAGTCTGGCGGCCGAGCTCGGGCTCGGCCCAATAGTAATACTGACCGGGCGCGGTCGAGATCGCCTGCACGTCGATGCCGGTGCGGTCCATATGCTGAAGCCGCGCGGCGACCGACGTGATGGCGACGCGGATATTCTCCTGCTGCCGCCGGTTCACCTCGCGCGAAGCGGCGTTCGACCATTGCATCGCCGCCTCGGGCGGGTGTCCGACGCTCTTGACGAGGTCGGCGGCTTCGGGCGTCTCGACATGGCAATGGATGTCGACCGAGAAATGCTTGCGCGCGCCTGTGGTCCGTCGTACCGCGATGGGCCTGCCATGCGGTGCGGCCGGGCTGCAGGAAAACAGCATGTGGTTCTCCCCCGTCTCGAAATGGCGGCCCGCATCATCGTTGAATTCGCGAGCCCGCGCCAGGAGCGCGAGCCGCCGCGTTACGGCTTCTTCATATAGGCGGGGCGGCGTTCGATGAGGCGGCTGACCTTGCCCTCGCCCAAGGTGCCCGACGTCGCGAGGCTCCCTTCGTCGACCAGCCGCACCTCGACCGCAAGGCCAAGATCGGATTTGAGCCGTGCCTCGAGATGCGGGCGCAGGCCTTCGATCGAGCCCGCTTCCTTTCTCACCTCGACATGGATCGCCAGCACCTCGCGCGGGATGCCGGCCGTGTTGTCGAGATAGGCCTCGCAGACCCATTCGCCCGTGGTGCGTGGGTCGCTGCGGATCGCGGGCAGGCACGCCATCGGATAGATATTGACGCCACGCATGCGGATCATGCTGTCGCTGCGGCCAAGGAAATGATCCATGCGCCGAAACGAGCTGCCACAGCCGCATTGCGCCGTGGACAACACCCGTCCCAGGTCGCGCAGATTGAATCGGATCACCGGCTGGACCGTACGATAGAACGCGGTCACGACCAGATTGCCGATCGTGCCGTCCGGCACCGGTTTGCCGGTCTCGAGGTCCAGCACCTCGAAATAAAGCAGATCTTCGCTGAAATGCAGCCCGTCGCGCAGGGCGCACTCGCCGGCGCCAAGGCCGATCTCGTTGGTTCCGTAATTGTCGTAGACGGTGCAGCCCCACAGCCGCTCGAGCTCGGCGCGCAGGGTCCCCTCGGTATCGGGCCCGAGGAAGGTGGTGATGTATTTCGTCCGAAGCTCGCGGATGTCGCGGCCGAATTCCTCTTGCGACGCTTTTGCCAGCCGCAGCAGGTATTCCGGAAAGCTCATCCAGATGTTGGCGCCGCAATCGAACGCGAGCTCGATCTGGCGCCGGCTCGGCGTGACGACGCCGCTGCCGGACGTGATCGGCATGACGCCCAGCCAATGGTGGCACGCGGTGTAAAAGCCCCAGCCCAGCATCGCCATCGAGCAGGTCGCGGGTATCTGCATCACATCGCCCGGCCGCGCGCCTTGGAGATATTGGCCCCGGGCCGTGCTGAGCCCGGCGAGCGCCCATTCGAGCGGCCCGTGAAGCGTGACGCGCGGCTTGCCGGTGGTGCCGCCGCTCGTTTGGAACTTCATCGGCGCCGACGCCATGTGCCGCTTCAGGTCGGCGATGCCGGTGCCGCTTCCCCACGGCGGATTCTCTTGCTGATCGGTCTTGATGTCGTCGGTGTCGTAGACCGGCAGCTTCGCGATGTCATCGAGGCTCCTGATGTCGCCGGGCTCGAGCCCCGCCGCGCGCCAGCGCTTCGCATAGAACGGGTTCGCCCACCCGGTCGCGACGGTCGCGAGGAAGCGCTCGTTCTGCAACGCCCGCACCCGGTCGAAGGGCCAGCAATAGACCGTCTCGGCCCAGACATCGGGCGGTGGATAGGTTTCCTCGAACCGGGGCCAGTCGATCGCGCGATGGTAGAGCGGCAGTTGACTCATGCGGGGTTCACTCCGGCGGGCGCCGATCATCTTATCACGCGAGCGCCGGCCGGTAGCCCTTGGCCGGGCGAGGGGGTTATGATCCACGCAACAACGGCTTCGGGGATGGGATGATGCGCGCAAGACGGTCGATGATCGCGCCGGCGCTGGCGCTTGCGGCGGTGCTTTTCGCTGGGCTTGCGGCGCGGGCCGAGGATGCAAATCCCGCACTCGCGGCCCTTGTCGCGGCGGCAAAGCAGGAAAATGCCCTGACGCTGCTCTGGGGCGAGGGCACGCTCGGCGGCACGTCCGGGGCTCAGCTGTTCCAGAATGCCATCAACAAGAAGTACGGCACCAATCTTAGCATCACCTACACGCCCGGATCGTCGATGCCCCAGGTCGGCAACGACATCGCCATGCGAGAGGCGGCAGGCCAGCCTGCGCCGAGCGATGTCTATATCGGCTATGCGGACACGATGTCGCGGCTTGCCGCGCGCAAGCTGTTCCTGCCGGCGGATTGGGAGAAACTGCTGCCCGGACGCATCACCGACGCGATGGTCGATCTCGATGGCAGCGTCTTGAAGGCCATGACGGCGCTGCCGGGCATCGCCTACAACAGCCAGCTCGCACCCTCGAAGCCCGAGACGCTCGAAGATCTCTTGAAGCCCGAATGGAAGGGCAAGATCGCGGCGACGCCTTATGCCGCCAATTTCGATGTGTTGGCAGCCAAGGATCTATGGGGGCCCGATCGGGCACTCGACTATGCCCGCAAATTCTCGGCACAGGCATCGGGCCTCATGCGCTGCAACGAAGGCGAGCGTCTTGCCACGGGCGAGTTCGTCGCGTTTGCGATCACGTGCTCCGGCACGGATTTCTTCGACATTGTCCGCAAGGGCGCGCCGATCGTGCAGGTGCCGCCCGCCGACTTTCCGGCCTTGGGATATTTCTACCTCGGCGTGCCGAAGAACGCGGCGCATCCCAATGCCGGCAAGCTCTTCGTCCTTTATTGCATGACGGAGGAAGGCCAGGCGCTGATCCGCAAGACCTGGGACAGCGACCTCGATCTTTTCCCCGAGACGGTCACGCACAAGACCGTCGCGGATCTCGAGGCCAAGCGCGGCCGCAAGTTCGAACGGATCGACGTCGCCTGGTACGCCGCCCATCCCGAGGCCTACGAGGCGTGGAAACAGATCAACAAGATCTTCGCATCGAAGAATTAAGCGACAAGGCGCGCGTCGATGGGCCAACGGCGTTGATGCAATCGGTCTCCTCGCTCGGGCGCAGGCGGCGCGTCCCCGACGGGCGCAGCGCCGATCCGTGGCCGGGCCTGATCCTGGGGCTTGCGTGCATCGCGTCCGCGGCGATCCTTGCCATGCTGGCGACGGTTCTGTGGCTTGGGTTCCGCGTCGGCGATGTCGGCGACCCGACGGCGCATTACGCACTCGGGAACTACGTCGTGATGTTCGGCGATCCGCAGACCTGGACCGTTCTTGCCGACACGCTGAAATTCGCGGCGACGACGCTGGTAGTGAGCCTCGTTTTTGGGGTTCCGCTCGCTTGGGTGGTCGAGCGCACGGATCTCCCGGCCAAGACGGCCGTGTTCACCGCCATGACGGTCGGGCTGCTGCTGCCGGGCTTTGCGTCGGCGATGGGGTGGCTGTTCCTGATGCATCCGCGCATCGGGCTCGTCAATCTGTGGATCGAGCGGACGTTCGGCCATGCGGGGCCGCTCTTCAATATCGCGACCGATTGGGGCATGGGCTGGGTGCAAGGGCTCAATCTCGCGCCGGTCGCCTTCATCATGACGGCGGCGATGTTCCGGGCGATGGACCCGGCGCTCGAGGAGGCGGCGCACATGGCGGGCGCGGGCTTCGGCCGGACGCTGCGGGTCATCACGCTGGGGCTCGCCTGGCCCGGCATCCTGGCGGCCGCGATCTATGTCTTCACCATCGCGTTCGCGGCCTTCGATGTGCCGGCGATCATCGGCTGGGGCTCGCGGCTCTTCACCTTCAGCACCTATGTCGTGCTTCAGCTCGATTCGACCCGCGGCCTTCCGCAATATGGCCTCGCCTCGGCGCTGTCCAGCGTCCTGATCGCGCTCGGTGCGGGATTGTGCTGGTGGTATAGCCTCATCCAGCGGCGCCAGCACCGCTATCAGGTTGTGACCGGCAAGGCCTATCGTCCGCGCATCCTGGCGCTTGGGCGCTGGAGCGCGGCGGTCTGGGCCGCGATCACGCTTTACATCGTGCTGAGCCAGATGATCCCGCTCGTGCTGGTGACGTGGGCGTCGCTGTTGCCCTATTTCCAGATGCCAAGCGCCGCCGCGTTTGCGGCGCTGTCGCTCAAGCAATATGCCTCGCTGCCATGGGCGCTGACGCGCGACGGCGTCGTCAACACGGCGATCCTGATGGCGGTGACGCCGACGGTGACGCTCGCCCTTTCCGTTGCGTTTTCGTGGGTGGTGTTGAGGACGCGGCTGCGCTGGCGTGCGGGCTTCGACGTCATCGCGTTCCTGCCGCACGCGATCCCCAACGTCGTGTTCGGCGTGAGCGCGCTGCTGATCGCTCTCTTCGTGCTGAAAGGCGCGCTGGGCCTGTTCGGATCGCTGTGGGTCTTGCTTTTGGTGTTCGTGGTGGCGCGCGTCAGCTATGGCACGCGCATGACCAATGGCGGGCTCATCCAAATCCATCGCGAGCTCGAAGAAGCGGCGACGATGAGCGGCGCCGGCACCGGTGCCGTGCTGGCGCGGGTGATCGTGCCGCTGCTCGCGCCGACCTTGCTCTATGCGTGGCTCTGGATCGCGCTGCTCGTCTATCGCGAGCTGACACTCGCGATCGTGCTGACGACGCGGGACAACATCACCCTGCCGGTCGTGGTGTGGAGCCTGTGGCTCAATGGCGGCCTGTCGCAGGCATCGGCGCTTGCGCTCGTGATGCTGCTGCTGATGCTGCCGGTCGTCGCGGCCTATTGGTGGGTGGTGCGTCGGCGCGGGCTCGTCGCGGCGCCGTGATCGCGGCTCATTCGAGCCGCTCGACCCGCCGCAAGGTGGGAAACAATCGCATCCATAAGAGCGCGACGAGCACGGTCCCGACCCCGCCCAGCAGCACCGCCGGCACCGCGCCGAAGAGGGCCGCGGTGATGCCGCTCTCGAACCCGCCAAGCTGATAGGATGCATTGACGAAAAGGAAGTTCACCGCGCCCACGCGGCCGCGCATCGCGTCGGGCGTCGCAAGCTGCACGAGCGAGATGCGGATCACCATGCTCACCGCATCGGCAGCGCCCAGGATGGCGAGCGCCGCGATCGACAGCCACAAGGAGCGCGACGCGCCGAACACGATCGTCGCCAAGCCAAAGACGATGACAGCCTGGAACATGCGCAGGCCCGCGCGGCGCGTGATCGGCTGGCGTGCCAGCACCGCCGACATGAGAAGCGCGCCGACCGCCGGCGCCCCGCGCAGCACGCCAAGCCCCCACGGCCCGGTATGCAGGATGTCGCGCGCATAGATCGGCAACAGCGCCGTGGCGCCGCCCAACAGCACGGCGAAGAGGTCGAGCGAGATCGTCCCCAGAATGGCGGGGTTCTTGCGCACGAACCGCACGCCCTCGAAGAGCGCGGCAAAGGTCGGCGACTCTGCTTCGCTCGCCACCGGCCGGTCGAGCCGGATCGCGCCGTTCAAGATCGCGGCGAGGAGCCAGAACCCCGCCATCATCGTGTAAGGTGCGCCCGGCGCCACGGCGTAAGCGATCCCTCCGAGCGCCGGCCCGGTGATTATCGCGATCTGAAAGCCGCCGGTGGCAAGCGCGGTCGCTTGCTGGAACAGGCCGTCCGGCGTCACGCCGGGAAGCAGCGCCGCGTCGGCAGGGCTTTCAAACGCCGTGACGGTGCCGAGGACCGCGACCGCGGCAAAGATTTCCGGCACGGTGAGCCATCCGGCATAGCTGCCCCAGGCCAGGAAGGCGGCGGTGAGCGCCGCCACGGCTTGGCAGACCTGCACCATCCGGCGGCGGTCGTACCGGTCGGCGGCATGGCCCGCGATGAAGACGAGCGCCGCCGTCGGGATGAATTCGACGAGCCCGACGATCCCAAGGTCGACGGCGCTTCGGGTCAGGGCATAGACCTGCCAGCCCACCGCGACGGCGCCGATCTGATGCGAGAACTCGGAGCCGAGCCGGGCCCAGAAATAGAGCAGGAACGGGCGGTGACCGAAGAGACCGGGTATCACGCTGTCTCGAAGAGACGCTGTCCCACATATTCGCCGGACGCGATGCCGCCCGGGCACGCGAACATGCCGCCGCCGACATGGGTCACGAACTGATTCATCATGTCGAACTTCGACATGTTCTCGAAGATCTTGATGAATCCGGTCCTGGGATCGCGCTGGTAACACATGAAGAACAGGCCGGCATCGTATTCATTGGCCTGCCGCCAGGGCGGCCAGCGCTCGGCGGTGAAGTTGGTCCCATCGTTGTAGGAATAAGGCCGGCGCAGGATTTGCGCACCGTCGTTGGTGGTCGCGGTCGCAAGCCGCACATGCGCGTTCTCGGGCGTGAGCAGATTGCCGTCCTCGTCCTTGGCGTCGAGGTCGAGCGCGTCCTTCTCGTTCGTCCTGCCGAGCGGCGCGCCCGAATATTTGTGCCGTCCGACGGTCTGCTCCTGGAAGCCGACCTTCATGCGGTCCCAATGCTCGAGCGCGATACGGATGCGGCGCGCCACCAGATAGCTGCCGCCGCGCATCCAGTCCGGTCCTTCGCTTCCGACCCACACGACCTTGTCCATCGCGGCCGCGTCGGTGATCGACGGATTGTTGGTGCCGTCCTTGAAGCCCATCAGATTGCGCGGCCGTTCGCCCGGACCGAAATCCGGCATGAATCCCGTCTGCGTCCAGCGCAGATCGGCGGCGTCGTAGGAAAGCCTGCCAAGCTGACGGACGGCGTGGAAGGCGACCTGTGGGTCGTCGGCGCAGGCTTGCACCGACACATCGCCGCCGGTATGCGTCGCGACCAGCTGGTCGCCGACGAAACGCGGCAGATCGACGAAAGCTTCCGGGCGCTGCGCGGCAAGGCCATAGCGGTCCTTGCCGTCCTTGACGAAAAGGCCTGGTCCGAACCCGAACGTCACGGTAAGGCGCGATGGCGGCAACCCCATCGTGTCGGCGGTGTCGGCGCCCGGCATGTCGGCGCTGGCCTCGGCGGTTGCCGCCGGCTTGCCCGCGGTCAATCTCGCCGCCGCGTTGGTCCAGGCCTTCAGCATCGCGATCACGTCTGCGCGCTTCGTGGCGGCGAGGTCGAAGGCCGCGAAATAGGTGCTCCGCTGCGCCGGCGTCACGATCCCGGCTTGATGCGGACCCCAGAACGGCTCGACCTGATCGTTGTGCTTGGGCGTTCCGGTCGGCGCGGCCGAGCCATAGGACGTGCTTCCGAGCGCGACGAGGCTGCCGGTCGCGCCGAGGAAGCGGCGGCGGCTCGGCTGGGCCGGGTTGTCGGATTCTGTCATTGTGCGGCTTGCATCAGCGTGTTGACGTCGTCCTCGACGTAATAAAAGCCCTTGCCATCGGGAGTCATGGCGATGCCGAACAGGTCACCGTTCCCGGGCGGGGATTGCGCCTGATCGGAGTCGATCCATTGCGCGTAAAGCTGTTTGCCGGTCGCGGGGTTGACCTCGACGAGCTCGCCGTTGACCGCGTTGCAAACGAGCAGATGCCCAGCGGACGTCAAGGCCAACGCCAGCGGCCGCTTCAAAAGGCCGCCTTCGGTCACAACGTGGCCTGTCCCGGCATCGTCGGTGCGCGTGGTCGCGTTGGGGATGGCGATGACCCGGTTGTTGAGCGCGTCCGACACGTAGAGCGTATTGTCGGCGCCGAGCGCGAGGCCGGTCGGTCCGATCAGAAAGACGCTCCGGTCGGCGCGATGGGCGATGCCGCTGGCGATGACCGTCTCGTTGGTGATCTTGGGCAGCGATCCGGGCGGGATCGACAAATCGAGCCGCAGCACGGTCGCTTTGTTGAGCGTCACCGGAAAGCCGGTCGCGGGATCGCGGACATCGGGACCCGGAACATCGAATCCCGCCATGCTGACGAACAGGGTCGCCGTCGTCCCGTTATCGACGACCGCCATGTTGCCCCACGGTCCGTTGATGTTCGGATCGGACCAGGTGCCGACGAGCTGACCGTTCGAGTCGAACACCAAAAGGCATCCATTGCCTCTCGTGCGCGTGGTGCCGTCGGTGCTGGGCGTGCTGCCGGCGATCACGTAGCCGCTTTTCAGCATCGTCATTGCCGCCGTGAGGCCGACGCCGCCCGGACATTGCTGCAGATGCTGAGGCACCGACGCGAACAGGGTCATCTTGTTGGTGGCGGGGTTATAGTCGACGATCGTCGTGCCGGTTCCCTGCAGGTTCGAGACGTTGTTGAAATTGTCCACCAGCACATCGTCCTTGACGATTTTTCCGGCCGAAACCGGCGCGACGATGACGGCGTAGGGGTTGAGATCGCCATTGTCGGTGACGGTGGTCGTGCGCGTGATGTGCTTGTGAATGGTCTCCAATAGGCCTGACGGCTGGTCGGCCCTGGCGAGTCCCGTTGACGCGACGAGCGCAACGGCGGCGGCGAGCCCGCAATAAAAACCATCGAGCATCCGGTATTTCATTGTCCCCATACCTCGCGGACCTTGGCCGCGTTAAGAATGCGAATGATTTGCAGTCACATTAGTTCGGCTAGAGCGCCACTTCAAGCGGGTCGCGCTCAGAACAGGATGTTGGTGCGTAGGCCCAGCACCAGCTCGTCACCCACGCGCTGGGTCGGAGCGTTGGGGTTGGCGACCCCGGCGCCGGGGTTGAACACATACTGGATATCGGGCTGGAGCTGCCACCAGGGCGCGACCTGGTATTGGTAGGTCGCCTCGATGAATGTCTCGTTGCGGCGCGCGGGCGTGAAGGCGCCGGTGAAGAAGGCCGTGTCGTTGTCGAGCCCACTCGCACGCGCGCTCACATGCGCATAGCCAAGCCCCATGCCGAAGCTGTCATCGTCGCGATGCAGGATCGGCTCGTGGAAATTGAAGCCCAGATTGGCGCTCGCATCGATCAGGTTGCGGTTCACTTCGGGCGTGCCCATCACGCGGGCGAAAAGGTTGAAGGTGCGGTCGGCCTCGTCCGGATCGACCCACACGAGCTGATCGGCCACGGCGTAAATGCTGTAGTCGCCGCGATGGGAATTCGGCACGCCGGTCGTGAGCGGGCTGGCGAGCGATTGGCCGAGACTGTCATAGCGCAGATCGGCGAATGGCTCGCTGTCGTACCACATGCCCAATTTGTAGGTGCGGGCCAGCGGCTCCGGCTGATCGGCGTACAGCATCGTCCCGAGCGAGGGATAGGAGTATTGGATCTCGGCGATCGCGAGCATGCCGCCATTCAAGGGGAAGCTCGTGCCCGACGGGTTCTGCATTTGCGGATCGCCCGAATTCACCGAAACCGGGCTGCCGTTATAGACGCCCACCAGGACGTTCAGCGGGTCGATCGGCCGCCATCGGGCCCTGACGCCCAGCGCCGATAGCGGATAGGCGGGGCCGCCGCCGGGCAGGTCCGCCGACGGCACCATCGGCCAGCCGAACATCGTGTTGACGAACAGCAAGGCGTTGTCGCTGACCATGAATTCCTGATCGAGGCTCTGCTGGCCGACCTTGATGTCGAGCCGGTCCTCCTGCAGGAATTTCTGCTGGTACCAAAGCTCCCAGAGGCGGGTGGCGCGGTCGGCCTCGATGCCGCTCGCGGTCTGCAAGGTCAGGAGGTGATCGCTGCTCAGGCTGCGGCCGTGATACTGCAGCGCGCTGACATTGAAGAGCCCGCCATGAAGGTTGAAGGCCCGCTGCGTGTCGAGCTGCACCAGCATTTGCGTGAGCCCGTCATAGTCGGCGCCTGTGGCGCTGCCGCCCGTGACGTTGCCCAGGATCTCGCTCGTCTCCTGCAGCGCGAAGGAAATGCCATAGCGGCTGAGGAAGGGCCGCAAGCCATCCATGTCGCCAAGCAGGAAGTTGCTGCGCGACAATCCCTGGATGTAGCTGGTCAGCCCGCCTTGGCCCGGGGCGCCGGGCTGAAGCTGCTCCTCGGTCGGGACTTGGAGCGGGGGCGGCGCCGCTGCGGTGGAGCCCGCCCACAAGAGCCCGATCGCGGCTCCGGCGGCAGGAAGGAGGCGTGAGGCGGCGCGATTAGGGCTCAATGTCTATCCCCCGAAAGTGGCTGAGCAGACGCTAACGCTTCGCATTCGCATTTGCAATGCAAATGATTCGCATTCGCGCTAAGCTTGGCGCCGACCTATTCCGAAATCACGACGCCTTGGGCGGTGTCGGAATGAAACTCGCCCATAAAGGGATAGCGGCCGGGGCCAAGGGGGCGCAGCCGGATCGTCCCATAGCTGTCGCCGGCGATGACCTTCTCCATTTTGAGGGCGGTGGAATCGAATTCTTCGGGCGTCGCGTCCTGGTTGCGGATGGTGAGGATGGTCGGCTGGCCGGTCCGAACATGGATTTCCGCCGGAACGAAATGGTGATCCTTGATGACGACATCGATCGCGGCCGGATCGGCGGCCACGCCTCCGGATGCCAACGCGAGGGCGCACAGACCCGCCGCTCCAAAGGCCCAAATCCAATGCTTCATTGTCTCGCCTCGCCAAATGCCGCCGGCCCGATGTAGCAGCCGTGCGAATGCCTATCAATTGCATTTATCGGCCGATTCCCTCCGCGACAACCAACCGCAGGCCGGCGGCACAGAACCGGCCTTGCAATTGCGAATGACTTGCAATAGACATGCGCCTGCGAGTCAATCGCAGTGCGCGGGAGCCCCTGATGTATGTCTGTGTGTGCCACGCCTTTACGGACGGACAGGTGCGCCGCATCGCTCCGGACTGCGACGGCACGGTGGCGGGGCTCTATCGCGGCCTGGGCGTACAGCCGTCCTGCGGCAAATGCGTGCCGATGGTGCGTGACATTGTCCGTGCCACCACTGTCGAGCGGTTGACGGCCGAGGCCACCGCCCTCTAGATGCCGCTCCTCTGAGACGAGGAGGTCCGGGATGCGCGGCGACGCCAAGGTGCTGGTGCACCTCAACCAAATTCTGCGCAACGAGCTCACCGCGATCAATCAGTACTTCCTGCACGCCCGCATGCTGAGGAACTGGGGCGTGACCAAGCTCGGCGCCTACGAGTACAAGGAATCGATCGACGAGATGAAGCACGCCGATCGGCTCATCGAGCGCATCCTGTTCCTCGAAGGGCTGCCCAACCTGCAAGAGCTGGACAAGCTGCTGATCGGCGAATCCGTGCAGGAGGTACTGGAGTGCGACCTGAAGCTCG
>DATJLY010000114.1:0-6414 GCA_035509095.1 Allostellaceae bacterium
CGCGGCGACGCTCAAGGATCTTGCCGCGGCGCCGGGCGTGCTGTCGGCGCGGCCCTTGTCGCGCGCAGAGATGACGGCGCTCCTCGCCCCGTGGCTCGGGCCCAGCGTGCCCAACGACCTGGCGCTGCCGCAGCTCGTCGACGTCCGCATCGACCCGGCGCGGCTCGACGAGACGGCGCTCGCCGCTCGCCTTGGGAGGGACGCGATGGGCGCCGCCATCGACGATCAGCGCGTCTGGCTCGACCGGCTCGCAAGGCTGGTGCGGATGGCAGAGATCGTGGCGGCGGGGATCGTCTGCCTCATCGGCGCGGCGGCGGTCCTGACCGTGATCTTCACGATGCAGGCGGGCATGGCGGTCCATCGCGACGTGATCGAGCTCTTGCACCTCGTCGGCGCGCGCGACGGCTATATCGCGCGCCAGTTTCAGCGTCAGGCGCTGCGGCTATCGCTGTGGGGCGGCGGCGCCGGCATCGTGCTGGCGCTCGCGACGCTCCTCGCGCTGGCGCATGCCGGAGACGCGGCCCGCGCGTTGGGCACGACGGGGCCGTCGCTTCCGAGTCTCACGCTGGTCCCGACGCAACTCGCGGCGCTGATCCTGCTTCCGGTGGCGGCGGCACTTCTCGCCATGGTCACGGCCCGGCTCACGGTGATCCGCGCGCTGACCCGGATGCCATGACGGGAGGCAGGGTGCTGCGCTGGACCCGCTTGGGTGCGGCGCTCGTCGCGGCGCTGCTCGCGCTATGGCTCGCTGGACTTGCCTGGTTCGTCCATCTGGTGCCGACGACACAAGGCGACGGCGACACGCCGACCGACGCAATCGTGGTCTTGACCGGCGGCAGCCTTCGGGTCGAAAGCGGGTTACAGCTCCTCGCCGCCGGCAAGGGCAAAAAGCTCTTCGTGTCCGGCGTCTATCACGGCGTCGAGGTGGGCGATCTTCTGCGCGCCTCGCGCCTCGCGCCCGAGCGGCTCCAATGCTGCGTCGTGCTGGGCCACGAGGCCGAGACGACGCATGGCAACGCGCTCGAGACCGCCGTCTTCATGCACGAGCAGGATTTCCACTCGCTGCGCCTCGTCACGGCGAGCTACCACATGCCGCGCTCGCTCATGGAGTTTCAGGCGGCAATGCCCGACATCGCCATCATTCCCTATCCGGTCTTTCCCGGGCTCGTGCGTGATGGGCGGTGGTGGGCGCGCCCGGCGAGCCTCGGCTTCATGACCGGCGAATATATGAAGTATCTGGGCGCGCGCCTGCGGCTCCTGATCGCGCCGAGCCCATGATCCTGGTCCGCTCGCTCCTGTTTCAGGTGCTGTTCTATCTCGGGACCGCGGTGATGGCGGTGGTGGCGCTGCCGCTGTTGCTGATGCCGTGGCGATGGATCATGCGCTACGGCACGGTCTGGTCGGACCTCACCCTGCGTCTTCTCCACGCGACCGTGGGGCTCGACTACGAGGTGCGGGGCGCCGAGCATCTGCCGCCGGGGCCGGCGATCGTCGCGATGAAGCACCAATCGGCGTGGGACACGCTCGCGGCGCCGGTGATCTTTCGGGATCCCGTCGTGGTGATCAAGCGCGAGCTGGGCTGGATTCCGTTCTATGGCTGGTATGCGTTGAAGGCCGGCATGATCGCGATCGATCGCCGTGCGGGACCGGCGGCGCTTCGCTCCATGGCGCGCCAGGGCGAGCGCGCGAAGGCCGATGGGCGCAAGATCGTCATCTTCCCCGAAGGCACCCGCGTCGCGGTCGGCGCCGCGCCCGCCTATCAGCCGGGTGTCTTCGCGCTCTATCGCCAACTCGCGTTGCCGCTAGTGCCGGTGGCGGTCAATTCCGGCCTCTATTGGGGCCGGCGCCACTTCAGCAAGCGCCCGGGCCGCATCATCGTCGAGATATTGCCGCCGATCCCCGCCGGCGGCGCGCGCGCTGCCGTGATGCAGCAACTCGAGACCGCGATCGAGACGGCGTCGGCGCGGCTCGCCGTGTCTCAACGAACGGGATGATATTGCGGCGCCTCGCGGCGATCGGCCATGCCGTAATCGCGAATGATGCGAACCCGCCGATGGCGCGCGGCCCGAGGGACCCATCCAACCGCCGCGTCCGCGTCCCGCCACCAGGCCATAAGCAGCCTCTTTCCCGGCACCGTGATGCCCTCGAACAGTTCCCAATCGACGAGCCCCGGCATTCCGCCAGGTTCGATGCCGCGCGTCTCCGCGATCGATGCGAATTCGGTGATGGTCGCGCACGCGGCGGAACCGATCTCGGTCGCGTCGAAGCGAAGCTGCGGCAGCGACGCGCCGTCGGGCAGGCCCGTGTCCGACGTGACCTCGCCGACGCGGAGATGGTAATCCGCGAACACGTCGGTTCTGCCCTTTTCCTGCGCCGCGTGATGCTGACCGACCGTGCGCCAGCGGATCACCGCCTTCTCGTCGCGCCAGGTGGAGAGCGACAGGATGCGCCCCTCGGTGCGCCGGCTCGTGAAGCGCTCATTGTCGATGAACCCGTCGATCCGTTCGAGCGCGGGGCGCAGCGACGCGGCGATCGCGAGATACTGTTCGCGGCGATCGGGCTTCGGCTGGACTTCGAAGATGACGACGAACATCTCGATCCTCCAACGACGTCAACCGGTGTGGGCGCGCACGATGTCGCCCGTCGGCGAGAAGGATGGCGCGGCCGCCGCCTCTTGTCCGCTCCGAACGCTTCGGCCGAATCCGAACTGTCGGGCGATGACTTTCTTCGCCCGAGGCGCCATTTTTCCGCCATGACAGGCCTCCAGCCCCCGGTTTCGGAGATCGCGGCGCTCGTCGGCAATCCGGCCCGCGCCAATGTGCTGATCGCGCTGCTCGACGGCCGCGCGCTGACCGCCGGCGAGCTTGCCTTCGCTGCCGGCGTCTCGCCGCAGACGACGAGCGGCCATCTCGCCAAGCTGAGCGCGGCGGGCCTTTTGTCGCTCACGAAGCAAGGGCGGCACGCCTACTATCGTCTAGCGACGCCGCAGGTCGGCCGGATGCTCGAAGGCATCATGGCGGTCGCGGTCGACGCGCCGTCGCGCTATCAGCCGCACTGGCGCGGCGGCGATGCGCTGCGGAGCGCCCGCACCTGTTATGATCATCTGGCAGGCCGCCTGGGCGTTGCAGTCGCCGACGCTCTTGCCGCGCGGGACCATCTTGTGCTGACCGAAGATGGCGGAATCTTGACACGATCGGGCGAGCAGTTCCTTGCCGATTTCGGCATCGACCTTGCCCGGATCAATCGCGGCCGCCGTACCTTTTGTCGCCCCTGCCTCGATTGGAGCGAGCGCCGCCTTCACCTCGCGGGCGCCGTTGGCGCGGCGATCGCCCAACGGTGCTTCGAGCTTGGCTGGATCGCGCGGATCCGCGACACGCGTGCGCTGACCGTGTCGGCCACGGGGAAAGCCGGCTTTGCCGACAGGTTTGGCATCGCGCCGATGGTATAGTGCCTTCGGAGGGAGGCTCCATCATGCAACGCCACCAATTCGGCAACACCGATCTCCTCGTGTCGGCGATCGGTCTCGGCTGTTATGGCATGTCCGGCGTCTATGGTCCGGCCGACGATGCGGAATCGATCGCGACGATCCGCCGCGCGCTTGATCTCGGCGTCAATTTCCTCGACACGTCGGCGAGCTATGGCCAAGGCCATAACCATCGCCTGATCGGCGAGGCGATTGCCGGCCGCCGGCACGAAGTGGTCATCCACTCGAAGAGCGGCAGCCCGCGCGACGGCAATCCGGACGGCACGCGCGGCGGAAGCGATCCGCGCCATCTGCGCCGGACTTGCGAGGAGAGCATCAAGAACCTGCGCATCGAGAGCCTCGACATATTCTGCATGTCGCGCGTCGATCCGGGCGTTCCGGTCGAGGAGAGCGTCGGCGGCATGGCCGAGCTCGTCAAGGAAGGCAAGACGCGGTTCATCGCGCTGTCGGAATGCTCGGCCGCCTCGCTGCGGCGCGGAAGCGCCGTTCATCCGCTCGCCTCGCTCCAGATGGAATACTCGGTCTTCTCGCGCGACGCGGACGAACAGGGCCAGATCGCCGCCTGCAAGGAGCTGGGCCTCTCCATGATGGCCTATGGCGTGCTGGGGCAAGGGATGCTGAGCGCCGCGCCGCCCCAGCGGGAAAATCTGAGCGCGAACGACGCGCGCGCACGATTGCCCCGCTTCGAGAGCGCGCATATCGGCAGGAATCTCCAACTACGCGCCGCGCTCGAAGAGGTGGCGCGCCGCAAGAACGCGACCCTGTCCCAGCTCGCGATCGCCTGGACCATGGCGCGGGGCGCGCGTGCCGGCACCTTCATCGTGCCGATCCCGGGCGCCAAGTCGCGTCGGCATCTCGAAGAGAATGTAGGCGCCGCCGACATCGCGCTGACAGCGGATGGCCTCGCCGAGATCGACCGCGTCGCGCCGCCCGGCGCCGCGTCGGGCACCCGCTATCCGCTTGGGGCCATGCACCGGGTCAACGTGTAGCGGCACGCGCTTACCGCCTCGGCGTCACGGCTGGAACGAGACCAGCCCACCATTGCCGCCACTATGTCCCGCGCGCGGAACCCATGAGGCGATGAGCGAGCGAGCTGGATTTGGCCTTCTCGCCGGCGTTTTCGCCGTCTGCTTGTTCGTTCTGGCATCATGCGGGCATTCGCCGCCGCTTCTGCCGATGAGCCAGGCGATCGCCATTGGAAGCGGTATGCGCGTTGCAGTGCCGATCTACCGGCATCGCCTCGACGACAACAACGTGCGCTTCTGGGTATGGACCCGGATCGGCAACGGCGCGCCGATCGAGACCTTCCTCGATACCGGCTCGGTTGGCCTGAGGGTGCTGACGCGTGCCGCCGCGGCGGGACAATACGAGACGCTGGGCCTTTCGATCGCGCAGGCATTCGCCGGCGACGACGTGCTTGTGGGGCCACTGGCCAACGCGATCGTCGGCATCGGCGACGCGACAACATCGATGCCGGTGACGGTCCAAATCGTCACCAGCGTGCGGTGCGACCAGATCCCGCGCGGCTGCGCGGCGGCGCAAGTGAGTTTCAGCGATTACGGAATTGGCGGCGACGGCTTCCGAGGCGAAGGGTTCGACGCCATGCTCGGAATTTCGATGCGTCACCTCACGATGCCAGAGGTGGTCAATCCGCTCCTCGCCGCAGGCGGGCAGCGCTGGATCGTCATTTTGCCCCGGCCTGACACGTTCTCGCCCGGGACCCTGATCATCAACCCCGACGCCAACGATCTGGCGGGCTTCCACAAAGTGCGTGTCGCCTTCCGTAAATACCGCGACAGCCCGGTGCCGCAAGAGACCGACATGATCGCGAATTGCCCGGACCGGCCGTTCGAGGCGCAGCGATCGTGCGAGATGACGCTGCTCGACAGCGGATCATTTGGCGGGCATCAGCTTTTCTATTACTACGCGGTTCTGTTCGATGACGCGCAGGGGACGATTTCCGTCAAACCGCGATAGGGACCCGGGTGCAAATTATCCACCGCTGGGGAAAAATCTGTGGATAAGAGAAACTATATGTCGCGGATGGCGCACACGGATTGGTTTTTCGCCGAAGCATCAACCTGTTATAATTTCGGCGGGCAAGAACGAAACGTAGACACCAGGCCTCGTGTCGGCTTGCCGTCAGGCGGCTTTGCGCTGGCCCGCGCCGAGCTGGAACTTGCCGAAGGCGAATGCGGTGACGCGGCCGGACGGCGTCTCAACGCTGACTTCCTGAAGCTCGCTTGCGCGATTGCGCCGATCGCTTCTCAGCAGCTCGCTGATCGCAGCCGGGACATCGATCGCAGGCACCCGATAGGCGATGCCGAGGCACGTATCACCATCATCGCTGAGCGCAGGCGCCGCCTCGTGGAAGGGAAACGTGGGTTCCGCCATGCGGGCGCCGGATGCGACGAGCCAAAGGTCGCTGTCCCACTGCAGCCGAGCCCAGAGCTCGGGCCCCATGGCATTGATGTGGCTTTTGGCGATATCGATGTCCTGCATGTGAACCCCGCCTTTCTGGCCCCTTGGTTTTCCACGGTCGGAGAATTGCGCTAAAAACCCAACAACACGTTAACGAATACGCGTCGACCCGGTTCACCCCGGCCCTTATAACGACACAATGCGACGTTTCGTGGTCTTGCTGGGCGCGGCGGTGGTTGTGCTCGCCTCGCTCTACACGGGCTATTGGTTTTTGGTCGCGCACCAACTGCGCGAAGGGCTCGAGCCGTGGGCCGACGCGCGACGCGCCGAGGGATTTGGCGTCGCATGGCGCTCGGCAGAGATCAGCGGCTTTCCGTTCGCGATCAGGCTCAGCGTTGCCGGCGCATCGTGGCAAGCCGTGCAGCCCTTTCCCTATGATGCGACGAGCGACCGTGTCGTTCTCGAAGCCGCGCCCTGGAACTTGCGGCGCTGGCATCTCGATGCGCCGA
>DATJLY010000115.1:0-14220 GCA_035509095.1 Allostellaceae bacterium
CGGGGCGGCCGCGTCCTCGACGCTTATTGCTATTCGGGCGGGTTCGCGATCGCTTGCGCGGCCAAGGGCGCCGATACCGTGCTGGGGCTCGATCGGTCGGAGCCGGCGCTCGGCCTCGCCGAAACGGCCGCGCGCCGCAATGGCGTGGCGGAACAATGCCGCTTCGTCCGCGCCGAGATTTTCGCCGAGCTTGCGCGGCTCGATGCGGATGGCGACCGCTTCGACGTCGTGATCGCCGATCCGCCCGCCTTCGTCAAATCGCGCAAGGATCTGGGCGCCGGGCTCCGCGGCTATCGCAAGCTCGCGCGGCTTGCCGCGCGGCTCGTGGCGCCGGGCGGCGTCATGTTCATCGCGTCCTGCTCGCACAACGTCACGCCGGATGATTTTGTGGAGTCCGTGCGTCGCGGGCTCGGCGACGGCGAGCGCACCGGCCGCATCATCCTGAGTGCCGGCGCCGCGCCCGATCACCCGGTGCATCCGGGATTGCCGGAAAGCGCCTATCTGAAGGCGCTGGCGCTGGCGCTCGACTAGCGGCCGATTTCTGATAGGGTCGGGCGAAAAGCGGGACGGAGGCTGAGCTTTGAGCAACAATGAGCCTATCGGCGGCGCCCAGATCCTCGATGCGGTGGCGGCGCACGGCATCGAGTTCATCGTCTCGGTGCCCGACATCACGACGAGCGAAGGCCTCTTGTGGCCGATCGTGAAGGACAAGCGTTTCCGGCTCGTCCGCGTCTGCAAGGAGGATGAGGGCGTGTCGGTGTGCGGCGCCCTTTCGTTCTGCGACAAGCGGGCGCTGCTGCTGATCCAATATACCGGGCTGCTCGACTCGCTGAACGCGATCCGCGCCGCCGGCTGCGACTACAAGCTGCCGATCTGCATGATGGTCGGGCTGCTCGAAAAGGAGCCGGGCGTGCCGCCGACGCAATCGGCGCGCTTCGGCGTCCGCATCGTGCCGCCGATCCTCGGCGCGATGGGCATCCCGCATGACGTGCTCGAGCTTGCCGACGATACGACGCGGATCGGACCCGCGATCGACCGGTGCTATCGCGACAGCTGGCCCGGCGCGCTGCTCATCGGGCGGAGGATCTGATCATGATGCGACGCGATCTCGCCTTCCGTGCGCTGTCAAAGCATGTGCGCGAGGAGATCATCGTCCCGGTCTATCAGGCGGCGCAGGAATGGCGCGCGATCAGGCCGGACCACGATCTCACCTATTATTCGATCGGCGCGATGGGGCAGGCTTCGTCCTGCGCGCTGGGCCTTGCGTTGGGGCGGCCGGACAAGCGCGTGCTGGTGCTCGACGGCGATGGCAGCTTGTTGATGAATCTCGGCACGCTCGTCACCATCGCGAGCCAGGCGCCGCGCAACCTCGTCCATTTCGTGTGCGAGAACGGGACGTACGAGGCGAATGGCGGGCACCCCATTCCGGGCCGCGAGCGCGTGAGCTTCGCGGGTCTCGCCAAGGCCGCGGGCTACCGCAACACCTACGAGTTCGCCGAGCTGGGCGCGTTCGAAGCCGCGATCGCCGGATTATTGCGCGAGGAAGGACCGATCCTCGTCGATTTGAAGCTCGTCGCCGGCGAGCCGCCGCCGCAAGACTATGGCTTCATCCACGGCGCGCCCGCGCGCGAGGCGTTCCGCGCGGCTCTGAAGCGCTGAGCCCGTCCGCGAACGCGGCGGCGCCGGCGCGTTCGCCCGGGGGCGGCAGATGCAACGTGAACCGCGTGCCGGTGCCGGTGCTTTCGGCAAGCGCGATGTCGCCGCCATGGGCGCGCATCACCTCGCGCGCGATCGCCAGCCCCAATCCGGTTCCCCCGGGCCGCGCCGAGCCGGCGAAGGGGCGGAACAGATTCTCGCGCGCCTTGGGCGCAAGGCCCGGACCATCGTCCGAGACGTCGATCGCGATGCCGGCGCCGCTTTCCTCGGCCCCGATGACCGCCCGCCGCGCCCCCGCCTCGCACGCATTGAGCGCAAGATTGTGCAGCACGTGGAACAGCTGATCGCGGTCGGCCGCGACCGCGAGCGCCGCCGGCACCGCGTTGTCGAGCGTGAAGGGGGTCTCGCCCTCGCGCCCGACCAGATCCGCCACTTCCTGGACCAACGGGTTCAGCGCGAAGCGGCGCAGCACCGGCGGCGGCGCGCCCTCGCCGGCGAAGGACAGCGTGCGGCTGCTGAGCGCGACCGCGCGATCGATGGCGGCCAGGATCCGCGGCGTCACGCGCCGCACCTCGGGGGCGGCGCTCGCCGACAGCCCGTCCGACATGAGCCGCGCCGTCGTCAGGATGTTGCGCAGATCGTGGTTGATCTTGGCGACCGCGGTGCCGAGCGCCGCGAGCCGCTCCTTGTGCCGCAGCGCCTGGCGCACGGTCTCTTGCATCGCCGCGAGCTCGCGCTGGGCAAGGCCGATCTCGTCGCCGCGGTCTTGCGGGACGAGGACGCGCCGCGCGTCCTCGGGATCGTCGCGGAACGCCATCATGGCGGCGATCAGCCGGCGCAGCGGCGTCACCATCAGCCGGCGCAGGCTCACATACAGAAGAAGGCCGGTGAGGATCGAGATCAAGGTCGCGATGCCGAAGGCGCGGAGCGCAAGGCCCCACATCGCCCGCCGCAGCGGCCGCTCGTCGAGCAGCACCTCGACCACCACGTTCGGATCCTTGGGCGACACGTCGAGGATGCGCATCACCGGGTCGCCGGTATCGACGAGCGCGCCGAGCGCGTCGACGAAATCCATCACCGGACCTTCGCGTTGCAGATCATAGGTTTCGTCGACATGAGGCGTGCCGCCGCCGTCGAGCATCAGCGTCATTTTGGGCTTGTGCACGACGATGCCGCGCGCGCCCACATGCGCCAAAAGCTGACGCGCCAGCTCGGGACTGACCCGGTTGTCGGGGGTCGCTTCGAGCGCGAAGATCGCGAGATGCGCCGTGTCGATGCGCGCCTCGAGCCAGGCGAGCCGGAACCGCGCCAGCGACGGCAGCAGGATCACGATCCCGCTCACCAGCGCGAATGCGAGGGTGACGGCGAGAACGCGAGCGGTGAGGCCGCGCGGGACCCGTTGCAGCGCCGAAGAGGCCATGCCGCAAATCTAGCACAGCTTGCACGAAGCCGCCGCCAGCCCAGCTTGGCCTGCCCCTAAAGGGGAGGGGATCGGACCTCGCCCGTGAGGGGGTCACGTTGACTTGGCCACACCGTCAGACTATAGAGCGGCCTTCTCCAAGAGGCTGCCGGAGTTCCCGCCGTGAAGCGCACCTATCAGCCGAGCAAACTCGTCCGTAAGCGCCGGCATGGCTTCCGGTCGCGCATGGCGACGGTGGGCGGTCGGCGCGTGCTGGCGAGCCGGCGCGCCAAGGGCCGCAAGCGTCTGTCGGCCTGAGGCGGCCTCGGGCGCGCATGCCATGGCGCCGCTTGCGCGCCTCAAGAAACGTGCGGAATTCCTCCATGTCGCGGGCAAGGGGCGCCGATGGACGACCCCAGGATTGGTGCTTCAGGCGCTGCCCCGGCCGGCCGGCGAGGGCGCCGGGTCTCGTGTCGGCTTCACCGCGAGCCGGCGGGTGGGCATGGCGGTCCTGCGCAACCGCGCCCGCCGGCGCCTCAAGGAGGCGGTGCGGCGGATCGTCCCGGACCATTGGGCGCCCGGAGATTATGTCGTGATCGCGCGGACCGAGACGGCGCGGCGCGATTTCGCCGACCTCGTCACGGATCTCGAGACCGCGCTGCGTCGGGTCGGCGCCTGGCGCGCGGACGGGCCGGCATGACCGGCCTCCTGCGCGGCCTCATCCGGCTCTATCAGCTCGTGCTGTCGCCCTATCTGGGCGGGACCTGCCGCTATCTGCCGACCTGCTCGGAGTACGCGGACGAAGCGATCCACACTCACGGCGCCCTTCACGGCGCGGCGCTCGCCGCGTGCCGCCTCTTGCGCTGCCATCCGTGGGGCGGCAGCGGCTACGATCCCGTGCCGCCGGCGCGGCGCTAGGGCTGCCATGGACGAACAGCAACGCAACCTCTTCATCGCGATCGCGCTCTCGCTCGCCATTCTGCTGTTCTTCCAGTTCTTCTTCGCGCCAAAGCCGGTGCCACAGCAGCAGGTCGCCCAACAGCAGCAGACGACGCCGGTCGCGCCGGCAAAGCCCGCGCCCGCCGCGCCGGGCTTCGAGGGAACGGCGCCCGCCAATGCCGGCCCGCGCGAATCCGTGTTGCAGGAAAGCCCGCGCGCCAAGGTCGACACGCCGAGCCTCAACGGCTCGATCGACCTCGTCGGCTCGCGGCTCGACGATCTGACCCTCGTCAAATATCACGAGGAGATCGATCCCAAGAGCCCGCAGATCGTGCTGCTGGCGCCGGACGGGACCGCGACGCCCTATTTCGTCGAGCTCGGCTGGGTCGCGAGCGACCCTTCGGTCAAGGTGCCCGGCAACGACACGCATTGGACCAGCGGCGGCGGCGAGCTTACTTCTGATCACCCGCTGACGCTTACCTGGGACAATGGCGCGGGATTGATCTTCGAGCGCACCATCGCCGTCGATCAGGACTACATGTTCACGGTGACGCAATCGGTCCAGAACCATGGTGCGACGCCGGTCACGCTTTATCCCTACGGGCTCGTATCGCGCTCGGGCCTGGTGCCGGTCTCGACAACCTATCTGCTGCACGAAGGGCCGATCGGCGTCTTCAACGGCACGCTCGAGGACGGGATCAAGTACGACGCGCTGAAGTCCGGTGAAAAGGATTTCACCTCGACCGGCGGCTGGATGGGGTTCACCGACAAATACTGGCTCGTGACGCTGATCCCGAACCAGGACGAGGCGGTGAAGGCGCGCATGCGCGCGCGGCCGAGCGACGACACCGAGATCTATCAGGTCGATTTCACCGGCGCCGAGCATGTCGCCCCGCCCGGCGGATCGGTGCAGGATTCGACCCGCGTCTTCGCCGGCGCCAAGGAAGTGTCGCTTCTCGACAAATACGAGGCGGAAGGCGTGCCGCGGTTCGACCGCGCGATCGATTTCGGCTGGTTCTATTTCCTGACCAAGCCGATCTTCCTGACGCTCGATCTGTTCTACCACTGGCTCGGCAATTTCGGCCTTGCCATCATGCTGCTGACGGTCCTCATCAAGCTCATCTTCTTTCCGCTCGCGAACAAATCCTATCGCGCGATGAGCAAGATGAAGCTCTTGCAGCCGGAAATCGCCAAGCTGCGCGAACGCTATCCCGACGACAAGGCGAAGCTCAACCAGGAGATGATGGCGCTTTACAAGCGTGTCGGCGCCAATCCGATGGCCGGGTGCCTGCCGATCGCGATCCAGATCCCGGTGTTCTTCTCGCTCTACAAGACGCTCTACGTGACGATCGAGATGCGGCACGCGCCATTCTATGGCTGGATCCACGATCTGTCGGTGCCGGACCCCACCACCTTCGTCAATCTGTTCGGGCTGCTGCCGTTCACGCCGCCCAACATCTCGTTCCTGCATATCGGCGCCTGGCCCCTCATCATGGGCTGCACCATGTTCCTGCAGCAAAAGCTCAACCCGCAGCCGCCCGACCCGATGCAGGCGAAGATGTTCATGATCCTCCCGGTCGTGTTCACCGTGATGCTGGCGCCGTTCGCGGCCGGGCTCGTCATCTATTGGAGCTGGAACAACCTGCTCTCGATCGCGCAGCAATGGGTGATCATGCGCCGGGCGGGCGCGACGAAATAGCGCCGCCTTCCGACGACGAAGCCGCGCCCGATCAAGACGCGATCGAGGCGGGACGGGTGCTCTTTGCGCACGAGTGCCGCTTCGTCGCCTCGGCCGCGACCGAGGATTCGCTGCCGTCCGACGACGTGCCGGAAGTGGCGTTCATCGGCCGCTCCAATGTCGGGAAGTCCTCCCTCGTCAACGCCCTCACCGGGCGGTCGACCCTGGCGCGCGTCTCGAATACGCCGGGCCGCACGCGGCTCATCAATTTCTTCGCCTTGCCGGGCCTCATGCTGGTCGACCTGCCGGGCTACGGCTTCGCGGTGGCGCCCAAGGACGAGCAGCGCCGCTGGCACGACCTCGTGCCGCGCTATCTGCGCGGGCGGGCAGGGTTGAAGCGCGCGCTCGTGCTGATCGATGCGCGGCGCGGATTGCTCAAAGGCGACCGCGAGGTGATGGGGCTGCTCGACGACGCGGCGGTCTCCTATCAGATCGTGCTGACCAAGATCGACAAGCTTCCCATGGCCGCGTTGGGCCCGGCGATCGACGAACTCTCCCGCGAGCTGGCGCAGCATGTCGCGGCGCATCCCCATATCCACGTGACGAGCGCGCAGAAGAGCCTCGGCCTCGATATCCTGCGCGCGAGCCTCGCTGAACTGGCGGGGCCGGCGGCTTCACGCTAGATTCGGCGGATGGCCGATCCGAGCAACGATCCCGGCGCGAAGGCCGCGACCCTCGCCGCGGCGCTCCCCTATTTCCGGCGCTATCACGGCACCACCATCGTCGTGAAATATGGCGGCCACGCGATGGGCGAGACGCACCTTGCCGAGATGTTCGCCGAGGACATCGTGCTTTTGAAGCAAGTCGGGATGAACCCGATCGTGGTCCATGGCGGCGGCCCGCAGATCGGCGAAATGCTGCAGCGGCTCAAGATCAAGAGCTCGTTCGTCGACGGCTTGCGCGTCACCGACGCCGCCACCGTCGAGATCGTCGAGATGGTGCTCTCCGGCTCGATCAACAAGGAGCTGGTCAGCGCCATCAACAAGGCCGGCGGCAACGCGGTCGGCATTTCCGGCAAGGACGCGAACCTCATCCGCGCGCGCAAGCTGGAACGCACCCACCGCGATCCCGACTCCCATATCGAGCGCGTGCTCGATCTGGGCTTCGTGGGCGAGCCGACCGGGGTCAACGCCAACGTGCTCGAGCTGTTCCGGAATTCCGACATCATCCCGGTGATCGCGCCGATCGGCGTCGGCGACGATGGCCAGACCTTCAACATCAACGCGGACACGGCGGCGGGCGCGGTCGCGGCCGCGGTGCGGGCCAAGCGCTTCCTGCTTCTGACCGACGTGGCGGGCGTGCTCGACCGCCAGAAGAACCTCATCCATCAGCTCACGACCCGCGAGGCCGAAGCGCTCGTCGCCGACGGCACGATCAGCGGCGGGATGATCCCCAAGATAGAGACCTGCGTGGCGGCGGTGATGGGCGGGGTCGAAGCGGCCGTCATCATCGATGGGCGCACCCCGCGCGCCATCCTGCTCGAATTGTTCGCCGAGGGCGCCGGCACTCTCATCCATCGCCCGGCCTAAAGGGAGATCGTTCATGGACACGCCGACCCGGTCGCGCAGCGGGGGCGAGGCGCCGGCACGCGCCTATCCCGACCTTCATGACCATATCGCCGCGCTGGAAAAGGCAGGGCTGCTCGTCACGATCGACCGCGCCATCGACAAGGACACCGAGCTTCATCCGCTGGTGCGCTGGCAGTTCCGCGGCGGCATCGCGGAAAAGGACCGCAAGGCGTTCCTGTTCCGCAATGTCCGCGACGCAAAGGGCCGCCATTACGACATCCCCGTCGCCGTGGGCGTGATCGCGGCGAACCGCGAGATCTATTCGATCGGCATGGGATGCCCGATCGACCGGATCAACGAGGCCTGGACGCGCGTCGTCGCCAATCCCGTCGAGCCGCGCATCGTCGACAACGCGCCGTGTCAGGAGATCGTGATCACGGGCGACGCGCTCGATCGGCCGGGCAACGCCCTCGACGGGCTGCCGATCCCGATCTCGACGCCGGGATGGGACGTCGCGCCCTATGTGACCTTGTCGCAATACATCACGCGCGATCCCGATACCGGCGTCCAGAACATGGGCATCTATCGCGGCCAGCTCAAAGCGCCGCGCCGGCTCGGCATGAACCCGTCCTTGGAGCTGCGCCCGGGGATTTACGTGCATTGGGAAAAGGCGCGCGGCCGGGGGCAGAAGCTGCCGGCGGCCGTCGTCCTGGGCGCGCCGCCGTGTGTCGCCTTCACTTCGGCGCAGAAATTGCCCGAGACGATGGACGAGCTTCACGTCGCGGGCGGGCTCGCGGGTTCGCCCATTAATGTCGTCCGGGCCAAGACGGTCGATCTCCTGGTGCCGGCCGAGGCCGAGATCGTGATCGAGGGCTTCATCGACACCGAATGGCTCGAGCCCGAGGCGCCGTTCGGCGAATCCCACGGCCACGTCAATCTTCAGGAATACAACGCCTTTCTCGACGTGACCTGCATCACGCGCCGGCGCGATGCGATCCTGACCTCGATCATTTCGCAAGTGACGCCGTCGGAATCGAGCCTCATGAAGCGCGTGGCGCTCGAGCCGATGATGCTCGCGCATTTGCGGGAAACGCTCGGCATCAAGGGCGTGATGCGCGTCTCGATGCACGAACCGCTCACCAATCTGCGCAAGGTGCTGGTGCTGGTGATGGACCGCGCGACGCCGCCGACCGAGATCTGGCGCGCGCTTTATGGCGCCTCGGCGCTGCACCGAGCCGCCGGCAAGTACGTGATCGCCGTCAACGACGACATCGATCCCGACAATGCCGACGCGATCTTCTGGGCCATGTGCTATCGCGCCAATCCGGCGCTCGATCTCGAACTGCTGCGCCATCGCGACCAGGGGCACGGGCCGCGCAGCAAGCGCAATGGCGGCGAAGATGCCGCGGTCCTGATCGATGCGACCTTGAAGGAGGATTATCCGCCCATCTCGCTGCCGAAGCGCGAATTCATGGAGCATGCGCGCGAGATCTGGGAAGAGCTTGGGCTTCCGCCCCTGAAGCCGCAGGCACCGTGGTTCGGCTATTCGCTGGGCGAATGGCCCGACGAGCTCGACGCGGCGGCGGCGCGCGCGGTCAAAGGCGACTATTTCGCGACCGGCGCCGACATGAAGCAGCGCCGGCGCACGGACGTCCCGATCAACACCGAGGTACGCGACCTCAAGCCAACGAATAACCCACCGAAGGATTGAGGCACAAATCCATGAGTTGCCGGGCGATGCCCGGCAACCACGGAAAGGGAAGTTCACAGTGGGGTAAAGGGACCGCTAGTCTAGGGGCTACGGGCCCGCCCGCTGGCGCGAGCGCGGACGGGCCCGTCCCTGGACCGGCACCGTCTCGCAATGCGCGATGGCGCCCCGATCCTTGAGTCTCCTAAAGCAAGGACAATGCCACCGGGAATCCCTACGAAATCCGCCGTTTGGCAGCGGATTTTGCGACGGGGCTGCCATAAAATGGTGCGCCGCAGCATAGGCTTGGCAAATTTTTGAGCATGTCTGGCGGCACGCGGCGCCCGGCCCCTATCATGGCGGCATGACCGACATCGCCGTCAGGGCGCCGCGCGGGCGGCCGCTCGGCGAGATCGAGACCTGGGTCTTCGATCTCGACAACACGCTCTATCCCGCGACCTCGACCGTTTACCCCGAGGTCGAGAACCGCATGAACGCGTTCATCATGGCCGAGCTGAGGCTCGATCTCGACGCGGCCATCGCGCTGCGCCGCCGCTTCTTTCTGGCGCATGGCACGACCTTGCGCGGGCTCATGAACGAATACGGCCTGCCGCCCAAGCCGTTCCTCGATTATTGCCACGAGCTCGATCTGTCGGCGCTGGTCCCGAATCTGCGGCTCGAAGCTGCGATCGCGGCGCTGCCGGGGCGCAAGCTCATCTTCACCAACGCGACGCAGCTTCATGCCGAGCGCGTGCTCGCCCGGCTCGGTCTTGCCGCCTTGTTCTGCGGCATCCACGACATCGAGGCATGCCGGTACGTGCCGAAACCCGATCCCTCGGGCTATCACGCGCTCATCGCCGGGCACGGGGTCGATGCCGCGCGCGCCGCCATGGTCGAGGACATCCCGCGCAATCTGGCGCCCGCGGCGGCGCTTGGCATGACCACGATCTGGCTCAAAGGCGGCCCGCACGAGCACGAACTCGGCACTGACGACGATCACGTCCATCACGCGATCGACGATCTGGCGGCGTTCCTGACCGGGATTGTCTAGGCCGCGCGCCTACGACGCCGCCGCGCGCAAGGTCGGCGCCTCTCGTCGCCGGTTCGCGATCAGCAAAAGAGCGATGGCCAGCAAAGGGCATATCACGTCCATGTAGAATGGCACACCCGCGTTGCCCGGCGCGAAGTTCCCCGCGATCAGCATCTGCCTTACATGACCCACGGCGTCGCCGAGCAGAAAGACGGAGGCGGCGCTGACCGCCGCGGCCTTGAAGCCCAAATCGCGCCAGAAGGAGAGGCAGGCCGTCAGGCCGATCGCCAGGTCGGACATGCCGACCTCGAATTGGAACGGGCTCACGTCCCAGCCAATGAGGGCCGCAGCCGTAGCCGGAAAGAAGACATGAAAGCTCCCGGCCCACAGCCCGGTGATACCAATGGGCAGCAGCAGGATCCACGCTAGGAACCGCTCGGCTGCGGACCCGCGGCCCCGTGCCGCCGCCGCGATCACGAGCGCGGCGACGAACAGCAGGGCAGGGAGGTTGCGCAGCGCAAAGCCGATGGCGTAAGCGATCATGGGCCGCAGCGTCGAGGCCCCTAGGCCGCGTCGCCCCAGATCTCGCGGGCGGTGTCGACGACGAGGCGGAGCTTTGCACGCTCGTCCGCGATCGTCACCTTGTTGCCCTGGATGGTGCTGGCGAAGCCGCATTGCGGGCTCAAGGCGAGCCGTTCCAGCGGCACGAATTTCGCCGCCTCGTCGATGCGGCGCTTCAGATCGCCCTTTGCTTCGAGCTCGGGCTTCTTGCTGGTGACGAGGCCCAGCACGGCGACCTTGTTGCCGTTCAAATGGCGCAGCGGCGCGAAATCGCCGGCGCGCGGGGTGTCGTATTCCAGGAAGAATCCGTCGATCTCGAGCCCGCCGAAGACGGCCTCGGCGACCGGCTCATAGCCGCCTTCGGCGACCCATGCGCTCATGTGGTTGCCGCGGCACATATGCATGCACACCGCCATGTCCTTCGGCCGGTCGCGCACCGCTTCGTTCAGAAGCGCGACATAGCGGCGGGTCAGCGCGTCCGGCTCCTCGCCAAGGGTGCGGGCGTGGTCGCGCAAACGGGGATCGCACAGGAACGGCAGGTTCGTCTCGTCGATCTGCACATAGCGGCAGCCGGCGGCGTGAAGCGCCGCGATCTCTTCGCGATAGACGCGGGCCAGGTCGGCGAAGAACCCGTCCATGTCGGGATAGGCGGTGGCGTCGACCGCGGAGCGGCCGCCGCGGAAATGCGCCAAGGTCGGCGTCGGGATCGCCTGCTTCGGCATCAGGCCGTGGCGTTCGGCGACGGGCTTCAGCGCCGTGAAATCATGCACGGCAAGCGGGCGCGTGCGCCGCAATTTCCCCACCGTTTCAAGGCGCGGCGGCGCGAAATCGATGTCGCCCTGCTCGTTGTGGAACTTGACCGCGATCGCGCCGCGATATTCGAGCCCGTCGACCCGCTCGAGGAAATCCATCGCCCAATGGCGGCGGAAGAACTCGCCGTCAGTGCAGACCTTGAGCCCCACCTCGCGCTGAAGCGCCACCGCCTCGTCGAGATGCGCGGCCTCGATCTGGCGCAGCGCGTCCTCGGTGATTTCGTGCCGGTTGAAGCGGTCGCGCGCGTCGTGAAGCGCTTGCGGCCGCAACAGGCTGCCGACCACGTCGGCCTTGAAGGGAGGCATCGGCTACTCCGCCGCGGCGCGCTTTGCCGCTTGCGGCGTGCGCGTGCGAAAATGGGGAAGGATCTCTTCGGCGATCGCGGCCTGGTTCACCTCGACCATCGCGTGCGGCATGGTGCCGAACTGCGTCTTGGTCAGGGAATAGTTGAACCCCGCGAGGTCCTGGTACTCGGCAAGCTTTTCCCGCACGGTCGCGGGGCTGCCGACGATGACGACGCCCCTTTCGATCAGATCCTCGGCGCGCTGGTACTCCATGCGGTGGGCGCGAAGCGCGCGAACGCGCTTCATCGACTCGATGCTGGTATAGCCCGGCGGCATCATCAGCGCGGGATTGGTCTTGAGGAAATAATTGGCATAGCTTTCGAGGTGGGGCTTTGCTTCCTTCAAAGCCTTGGCGTCGGTCTCGGCGACATAGATCGCGTTCGACCAGGCGAGCTGATCGGGCGAGGCCTGATAGCCCGCCTTGTCGGCCGCTTCGCGATAAAGCTGAAACGTCTTCGCGACCATCGCGATGGGCGCCAGGGTCTGGCAATAAGTGTAGCGTTTCTGCGCCGCCCACGCGATCGTGCTGAACGAGCCCGAGGACGGGATGAAGATCGGCGGATGCGGCTCCTGATAGGGGCGCGGCCACGGGTTCACATAGTTGAACTTGTAGTATTTGCCTTCGAAGGCGAACGGCCCGGGCTCGGTCCACGCGCGCAGGATCAGATCGTGCGCCTCGAGGAAGCGGCCCTGGGATTCGGTCGGGTTGACGCCCATCGAGTGATACTCGGCGCCGATGCCGCGCACGAAGCCCGCGATCAGCTTTCCGCGCGAGATATTGTCGAGGATCGCATATTCCTCGGCGATCGCGAGCGGATTGGCGACCAGCGGCAGCGCGCGGCCAAGGACTGCGATCTTGCCGTTCTTGATCCGCCGCGCCAAGGCGCCGGCCAGCACGCCGGGCGTCGGCATCATGCCATAGGCGGTCTGGTGATGCTCGTTGACGACGACGCCGTCGAAGCCCAGCGCGTCGGCCGCCTCGAGCTGATCGAGATATTGGTTATAAAGCTCGGCGCCCTTCTTCGGGTCGTAATGGCGGTTCGAATAGGTGACCCAGGCGGTGCCGTTCTTCTCGATCGCGTCGAGATCGGCGTCGGCATAGGGCATCAGGTGGAAATTGAAGATCTTCATCAGGGACCGGCGCTCCTTCCGCGCGGCGATTGTCGAGAGGGGTTGCCGGCCTGTCAACGGCGTTGCCCGCGGAGGGAGGGGACGCGGCTGCCCCTTTTTGCTAATCTCGCCCGCGCATTTGCCAGGGAGACCGCGATGCCAGCGAGCAAGACCACGTGGGACAGCGACAAGTTCCGCCTGCGCCGGCTGGTGGAACGCCTCGTCGACATGAACGAGGTCGAGGTGCATGACGAGCCGGTGGCGCTGTCGGACCTGTCGCCGATCATCGAGAACACGACCAAGGCCGTCCTGTTCCGCAAGGCCGGGCCCGAGCAGCACGAGGTGGCGGGCGCCGTCTCGGCGACGCGCGCACGGCTTGCCGCGGCTTTCGGCGTGCCCGAGGCGAAGCTGCGCGAGGAATATTCCCGCCGCATGGCGATCCCGCCCAAGACCTTCGAGGTCCCGTCGGGCGACGCGCCGGTGCACGAGGTGGTGCTGACGGGCGATCAGATCGACCTGACCAAGCTGCCCTTCCACGTGCAGCATGAATATGACGGCGCGCCCTATATCTCGTCCGGCATCGACTTCACGGTCGACCCGGTGACGAAGCGCAGCAATGTCGGCTGCCGCCGGCTCATGCTGCGCGGCAAGGACCGGGCCGGTTTCAACCTGACCGCGCCCTCCGACCTGCGCCAGATCTATCTCGGCTGTGTCCAGCGTGGCGAGAAGCTGCAGGCGAGCTTCACCATCGGCGCGCATCCGCTCGACACGATGGCGGCGGCGAGCCGCGGCGTCGGGCAGGAACTCGATCGGCTCGGCACATATCGCGGCGAGCCGCTGCCGGTCGTCAAATGCCTCACCAACGACCTCTATGTCCCGGCCGATGCCGAGATCGTGCTCGAAGGCTATGTCGACGAGCGCGGCTATGTCGACAATGAAGGGCCCTATGGCGAGTATATGGGCTATTACGGGCCGATGCATGGCGATCCCCTGTTCCATGTGACCGCCATCACGCATCGGCGCGACGTGCTGCATCAGACCGTGAAGCACGGCGTCGGCCGAAAGCTCGGCGAATGCGACGGCGCGCCGATGGGGCATCTCCAGGGCGAGGTGCGGGCCTTGGAGTTGCTGCGGCGCTCGGGGCTCGACGTCGTCGATGTGTGGATACCGGAGGGCCCGGGCGTCGGCGCCCATCTCCGCGTCTCGTTGAGGAAGCGCACCGACGGCGATGCCCGCGCGGCGATCGCGATCCTTCTGGGCAGCCTCCTCACCGTGAAGCACGTCTTCATCACGGACGAGGACGTGAACGTGCGCTCGAACGCCGAATTCGAGTGGGCGATGGCAAGCCGGTTCCAGGCCGACAAGGACATCGTCGTCATGAACAACATGCAGTTCATGCCGATGGACATCTCCTCGCCTCAGCGCGGCATCAGCG